>NZ_JAPHOT010000001.1:600000-900000 GCF_026191115.1 Legionella sp. PATHC035
CTCTTGAGTACTGTCTGGATTACTTGAATCAACGAACCAAACATCCATCAAAGGAATCAAGGTGAATAATACAAAAAATGGAAGAAAACTATAAAAATCACCAAAATAAAAACCAATAAAAGGCAATATCACCAACAAATAGGCTAACATAAAACACAGCTTTTTACTCAGTTTCATTTTGAATACCTTTCCAACCCTCATCTATAAATATAGCTGAATCCTAAGCAAGATGCAGTAGCTCTGTTGAGCTCTTTTAGCATGATGAACAATTGATGACACACCCATTTTCGGACAAATAAAATCCATTTTGATTAATATTAAGTTAATCTTTTTTTGCTATCATTGTGATAACGATCTTTTTTCGTGTGCAATTAAAATGAGTCATGATCCTAATCCCGAATTAATGAAAGTCCTTTACTTTATGTATACCCACGCTGATTTTTTTGCGGCACCTTTTTTAGGTAATAATTTTTCCCAATGGGCCAGGACACAAATTGGTATGAAAAAATTTTCAGCTCAATTACATCAAGCATTAGAAACCAGCAAACCTGTCGCGTTGGGGGATATTGATTTGATTAAAGAATACAGAATCGCCATAGTTGGAGCACCTGTGCGAAGAACAGGTGATTTTAGCATGAAAAATTGCCTGCTCGCTGGGAACCTTGCTCCATTATTTAAAGTTCTAAAATCCAACCCTAATTTGGTTCAAGCGATAAAAAGTCATATGGATAGCGAGTTTTTTGATAACTGGTATAGCATGCAATTTCCAGCGATACAGGCAAAAAGAGCACATCTTTTAAACCAATTAGAAAAGTTCACTCAACCACTCGATCATGACTTTGAAATGTATCAAGCAGAAAAACTCAGGGCCATAAACTCTATCGATTTACCCACTGGAGTTTTTCTTCATCGTCATTGTGGCGGCCATTCTGCAAGCTATTATGAAGACGGCCATAAAAAACCCGCAAAAATAACCATAGAAAATCGTGGCAATAAAGATATATCTGAGTTGCAATTACTGGTTGATAAATTCAATTGTGCACAGGATGCTCGAGACGCTTTAAACGATCCAACCGTAAACGTATTTACCAGACTTAATCGGTTTACCGAATTAATTGAAAATAGAGCGTTTATTGAAAAATTTACTGCCGATAATGATCAGAAAGCGATCAGAATATTAAAAACTGTAGGCTATGCTCTCACAACATTAGTGTTTGGATTAGGAATTTATCTCTCCTATAAAAATAAAAAAACCTGGAAATTTTGGAAATCAGAAGAACAAGAGTTATTGGATTCCACAAAAGAACATGTTGACAACTCCGTCTACCCAACACCAAAAGCGTCCACCTAACTTCATCTAAAAATCATTTTAATAAAACCAGCTTATTTGTTTTAATCAGCAGCAGGATGGGTGACTACTCCAGTTAAAAAATTTTAAGGAAATATTGCCTTTCAATCATTTGGGAACATTCTATAACTATGCCTATTCTAACTTCATCTAATACGGCACACGAAACCCAAAGATAATCTTTGAGTCATATTCACTGAGAATAAAGTTTTTCTCCAACATGATTTGGAACAATGATTTTGGAACTTCGGTTAATTTCTTTGGCCAGCTAAAAAGCATAATTGTTAAAATATTGCGATGCTCTCCTTTTATAAAGTCAAAGGAGTTTTCCTTGTTAGGTAGGATGTGATAATTCTTATTGTAAATGGCTTTTAAATGAGATTTGATTTTATTAATTGTTTTTAAATCGTTACTCTTGATAAGCATAAGACAAATCCCTACCTCGACAATCACATCGTATTCTGTGCGCGATATAATTTCATCGATATGGGTTTTAAAATATTGAGTTATCCAATTAAATCGATTTGGATCCAGTTGTTTCTGATAGTAACGGCTTTCACTTAAAATAAAATGAGTCATCCCATAAATTTTTGCGGAATAATCCAAATCAGTGAGTTGGGCATCCTGACTATCAGGAAATATGTTCTTAAATTTTTGAGTATACGGTTTTCTTAAATCAATAATTCCCAAATCGTACAAATAATAAACATAATTTATAAGCTGCGCCCCATATATTTTTATGTTTTCGTCATCAAGAATATATTTTTCAAAATCACTACTTTTGGTTTTTAAAAAATTAATAATTTTGCGCGTGTCAGGAAATAATGGGGTTTCCTCCATATGATAAAAATATATTTTATTGGTTAAAATGAGTAAACTGAGGTAGTAAGCAATTCTAGGGTACTTCAAACTTTCTTTGATTCTTTTTTTAGTTTTTTCAGTATCTCCATCAGTAATTGATAATAAACGTTTGTTTTCAATCTCAATCACTACGTCATTTTGTAAATTTTTATAAAGATATCTATATCTACCCCCAAGCAAATACAGATAGTTAATAATAGGATTTATGTATTCTTCATTGCCAGTTAAAGTATACATTCTCATCGCAAAATGCTCTTGATGAGTCACGGGTAAAGTATAAAATTTAGACTGATATTCTTTTAAAATCTGCTCGCCAATATTGGCATGACCTATGGAATTGAATAAGAATAAAATTACAATTAAATAACGCACTTCGTTCTAAATATATGTTCGGTAAAATGAAGGGATGGCATTTTAGCAATGAAATGCCTCTTTTTCAAACAGCAATACTGGAAAATGAATAAAATAATTACTTAATGTATAATTTGTATCTTTTATACTTTGGAACCCCTATGGCTTATTCAAAACGCTTTTTTATCGATCCATCCAATAAAAAAATGACACTCATTCATGAATCATTATGTAACGAGTTTGAAAAGGATATCGCTCATATTGAATCCTCTTATGATGAACTACTCAATAACACGACTGATATTGAGCTATCAAAAAAAATGAATGAAATTAAAATTAAAATCAATCACATTCTTACTAAATTTACTTTTTTATTCTTTAAAAATCAGGGTGATTTATTTAAGGCGATAAGTCAGTTAAAAATGGATATCTTGCAATTGAAAACCCAATTTATGATGCAATATCTTTTAATCAATTGTGATCACTTTAGCATTGATGATTTTGTTCTTGTAACTGGCGGCTTACATAATTGTTTGGAAGAGTTCGGTGATAAGTTACTCCAAAATATGGATGGTGTTGATGCCGCATCAAGACAAAAATATTTTGATGAGGAGTATTCTCTATTGCAAGAAAGATATGAAGTACTTCTCGATATCTTTTCTATCGGCGACAGTCGGAGTTATGAAAATACTTCGACTTCAGAATGCTCTGCTGATGAAGAATATTCTGATGATTCTTCGAGACCATTAACTTTTTGACCAAAACTTTATGCACTCAACACGTGGTCCAGAGAATAGCTAACACTTCCAAATGTTGGACTTTATCCTCTTTAGGGTATAGAGTTACGCCTATACCCTAAAGAGGATAAAATTGCATTTATCCCTATTAGGGTATACAATTAATTATATCCCTTATAAGGTATCAAACTGGAGCATTCATGCTGATCCACTCACCACAGGAATTGGCACTGTTGATAAAAAATCAACGAAAAAAGCTAAAGCTAAGCCAAGCTGAAGTTGCTGATTTAGTGGGCTTAAAGCAAAAAACCATTTCTGCCATTGAAAATAATCCCGAAAATATGAGATTAAGTACTTTATTTCGAATATTATCTGCTCTTAGTCTAGATTTCAAAGCATCAACAAAAGGCGAACAAACAACAACCAATCCATGGAATGATGAATGGTAAAAAAGAATCAAACTCTTTATGTCTTGATGAATGGCATTTTAGTGGGGATGCTTGAGAAAACACCTCAGGGAGGATTGAGATTTACATACCACCACGATTGGTTAAATCAAGCAGGAGCTCGGCCTATTTCGCTCTCTTTACCGCTTATTAATCCCACTTATTCTGGCGATGTAGTATATAATTTTTTTGATAACTTACTTCCAGATAATCAGCAGATTCGCGCGCGCATTCAAGCACGCTTTCAAATTGCAACCAGCCAGCCCTTTGATCTGCTCGCGGGTATTGGTAGAGATTGCGTAGGAGCCATTCAGCTGGTAACTGCTCCATTAGATGAGTTTGAGAAAAAAATTAAATTTAAACCTGTAAGTGAGCAAAAAATTGCCTCAATTTTACGAAATTATCGAATAAACCCCTTAGGCATGAGCCAAGAGGACGAAGACTTCCGAATTTCTATTGCAGGAGCGCAAGAAAAAACAGCTTTTTTATATCATGAAAACCAATGGTGTGAACCACTTCAAGAAACGCCAACCACCCATATCTTTAAATTACCCATTGGTGTTATTGCACACCAGCAAATGGATTTAAGCGACAGTTGCGAAAACGAGTGGCTATGTTCCCTTCTTGCGAAAAGCTATGGACTGCCAGTAGCCGATTGCAACATTCTTCATTTTGAAGACGTAAAGGTTTTATCTGTAAAACGATTTGATCGCAGAATGTCTGGCGATAAAAGCTGGATTATGAGATTGCCTCAAGAGGATATGTGCCAGGCACTGGGGGTTTCGTACAACATTAAATATCAATCGGATGGAGGCCCAGGCATAAAAGAAATTATGAACTTATTACTTGGGTCGGCCAACTCAATAGCCGATCGGGATATGTTCTATCAAGCCCAGGTTTTTTTCTGGTTACTTGCCGCAATTGATGGACATGCAAAAAATTTCAGCCTTTTTATTGAAGCTGAAGGAAAATACAGGCTCTCACCATTATATGACATTATCTCCGCATATCCCTTGATTAAGAAGAATCAACTGCAATCCCAGAAAATTAAAATGGCTATGGCTTTAAAAGGAAAAAACAATCATTACCATTGGCATACCTTGCAACGTCGACATTTTTTAGACACGTCAAAAGACGCCAATTACTCTTCGGACCGCGCTGAAATGATTCTCAATGACATGTTGGAAAAAACAGATTCAGTGATACAAGAAGTCTCAAAAAAATTACCAGCTGAATTTCCAAATCATATTTCTGAGCCTATATTTGAGGGTTTGCATAAAGCAAAGCAAAAATTAGAACAATGAGCTGAATGCAGGTTGGCCCTCGGCCAACAAAAGTTCCATAATGTATTTGCAAAACGAATGTCAGGCCAAGGCCTAACCTGCATCAAAATTAATGGTTTTAAATTTGAAAATATTCCATCATATCACCAAATAATCTTCATAATAAAGAATAAATTATAAAAAAATTAGACTTTTTTGAAATTTGTCTACTATAGTTATTTTTAAATAACAATAATAACTTAGGGGATATCATGTTACTTCGATGGACCGGTGTAACGCTTTTGTTTTGCATACTCAATTCTCCATGTTTTGCGGAAGAAAAAGAAATTGCAATTACAATTGATGATTTACCCTTTGTTGGATCAGGCACAAGCACACCAGCAAGTCTGAAAAGAACCCAAAGTCGATTTATGGCAATCGTCAAAGCACTTGTTGATAATCAAGTTCCAGCCACAGGTTTTGCAATTGGCGGAGCAGTAGCCAAAAATGAATGGGATTTGCTGGAAACATTTCGCAATCAAGGATTTGCTTTAGGAAATCACACTTATACTCATAAAAGCTTAAATAGTATGAGTGCTGATAAATACATAGCCGATATTGATCGTGCTGATACCGTCCTAGCACCTGTACTCACAGAACCTAAATATTTTCGTTATCCTTATTTGGCTGAGGGTACTGGTCAAAAAAAACAAAAAGTGAACGACTATTTGGTCGCACATCAATATACGATTGCTCCAGTAACGATAGACAGCAAAGACTATGAGTTTAATGCACGCTTTTACAGAATACCTTATAGAAAAAGAGCCGAAAATCTTCCAGCCTTCAAAAAACGTTATTTGGCATACATCTGGCAACAAACTTTAAGAGCAGAGAAAAATGCTAAAGGAAAAAATGTCAAACAAATTTTATTAATCCATGCCAATCTTCTCAACAGCTTATGTTTAGAAGACATCATTGCACTGTATAAAAAGCATGGATACAAATTCATTAGTTTAGCTGATGCCTTAAAGGACAATACCGCTCAATCATTGAATAACAATAAAGAAGCATTAAATAGCGTGATTCCACCATTTAAGGAAGCAGAGAAAAAGACTGCTGGTCATCAAAGCTAGCATTCCCTTCATCCGCCCTACCCGCTTCATCCTATGCATAGCGCGGGCTCTCCCGGCTATAGCACCGCGTTAAGACAAGAAAATCACTCGCTAGGGCTCGGGATGACGGAGAAGGAGGAAATCCCCTCTCCCGTCCACGGGAGAGGCGTGAGGGCAAAATTACCCAGAAATTAATTTATTCTTCTCTAATCGAGATACTGCATTTTTAGGTAAAAGAATCCAATAATGACCGTGATTCTTCATATGGCCAGCAATCAGCGTCGCTTTTTCACCGCCGCCCCAAAAAACATCCCCACGGACTTTGCCACGTATCGCTCCGCCCGTATCTTGAGCAATCATCAGGCGTTGCAATGGTTTATTTTCATCTGGATTGGTGCTGTCAGGACGGGTAGTCGTCAACCAAAGAGGTGCACCCATGGGTATCCATTGCTTATCAATAGCAAGAGAATAACCAGGAGTTAAAGCCACACCTTGTGAGCCTAGAGCGACCCCCTCAGTCATTTTACGGAAGAAAACAAACGATTTATTTTTATTAATCACTTTATCCATCTGTTTGGGATGCGCTTCCAAATAACGTTTTATTGCTTGCATGGATGCATTGTCTTTAGTCATCACTCCTTTTTTGATCAAAACTCCAGCAATTGCAGTGTAAGGAGCTCCATTCTGTGCGTCATAACCCACATAAAGTTTCTGACCATCATCAAGCTCAATGACTCCCGAACCTTGAATTTCCAAAAACAAACGATCGATGGGGCTATTAATCCATACTAAAACACGTGCTTTGCCTTTCAGTGCCCCACGATTAATTTGTGCACGAGTATAATAAGGAACCAGTTTTTTACCTTCTAAACGACCTACAATACTGCGATTTTTTAAGTCGTTAAAGAAAAGTCCTAAATCAGAGGTCACCAAATCATCTGGGGTTTCATAAAGAGGAACGTGAAATTTTTTAGATTTAGTATAACTACCTTTAATTGCCGGCACATAATAACCGGTAAATAAACCAGGTTTTTCGCCCGTATCGGTAAACTCCACTGGAGTAAACCACGTTTCAAAAAACTGCCTCACTTCTTTTTCAGCAGTAGGAGAAATTTTTAAAGCAGCGTTACAAGCTGGCTGCCAATCCTTTACCTGCAAGTTAATATGATCCGTTCCCACAATCTGCTCTGGATTTTGCTTAATAAAAGCACGGCATGAAGTCTGAAAGGTCTGTAACGATTTTTTTAAATCTGCAGATTTCCAACCGGGTAATCGATCAAAATCAGCCTGTCGAAACAGAGTGAACGGTTTTTTCATCGGCCAAAACCACCACGCTGAAAAACTCAAGGCAATTAAGGCGAAACAAGTTGTAATAGAGAGAATTTTCGTTTTCATAGGCGGACAATTTTTACACGTTATGGAATATTTTGCAACGATTAATAACAGGATTTATACATCTGGCTCTTATAAAGAACACTTGGTTAGTAAAAAATTTTTTTTATAACTGAATGATTCTAATCAATTTTCCTGAAACCCACAAACAAAAAAATGAATGAATTCCCAACTTAAAAAATATTAGGATCGGGCACCATGAGACTACAGTCTCCAATTGTCGCGGGTATTAAGCGAGATATCCGATTCCTAACACGGTGCCTCAACCTGGGTTCTCGATGTTGTAGCACCCTCTCAGCTCAGAGGATGACTTAAGTTCCTAATGAATTCTTAAAACCAATTGGTTTAACGCATTGATATAAGCTAAAAATCCCCTTAAATCACTATCTGAAACTATGGAAAATGTCTTTTTCTTATCAATTTCAGAGAGTAAGTCGTTCAACTGGGCACTTAATTTCAATCCAGATACACTATCATGCTGGGTAAAAGCACTCCATACCTCCTTTTCATAAAACACTAAGTCGCATCCTAATAATTGCGCTGCTTCCTCAACTTTTTCCCGATTAACCGCCCCTAAAATATGACTCATCGTTGCCTGTATCATGACCAAAGAATCAAAACGCTTCTTCAACTCCACCAACATATTTTGCTTTTTTGCGCTTAAGGGCTCATCAGCAAGTGATTCAATCAATCCTCGGGAGGTCCAAAACAAATTGGCTAAATCATGCAGTTTTTTTTGATTCCCTGGCGCTAAGAGTATTTGCTTTAAATTTTGCCCCATATAGAGGTACAGTTTGTTAAGATAACGATTCAACATAGTCCATACGTCAGAACGCCATATAAGATTCGCCACAATAAAACTGGCTACAATTCCAATGACAATCCCGCCCAAACGTTGCAATGGAGGTCCTAAATAAACAGGAGGCCCTCCTTCTTGAGCAAGAGAAATGATTAAAGCGATATTTGCCTGTAACCCAATATAAGAATATTTAGGCAACTTGAACATAAAATAAGAAAAGCCCCAAACTGAAAGAAAAAATATTATAATAAAATCATAAAGATTCATCTTGATGAGCAATAAGGAGAATAAAGCAATACCCCCACCCAAAATACAGCCGAGTAAACGATGAATACTGACATTTTTCATTTCAAAAAGATTTTTACGAATCGAAATCACCAGACTGCTGATAATTCCATTTAAACCACCAGGCCAATTAGTTACCATCCAAAAACCCAAAGCAAGAATAACTGAAAATCCAGCCTTAATGCTGCGCTTAATGACATCCCTATCCGTACGGATTCGCTCTTGGGTTTTTAAGACTTGAAATTTTGCAGTCATGCCTAAAGGAAGGTGGCATAATAAGGAGTGCATCAAAAGAAGACTTTGGTTTACCTGATGCAGGAAATGGATAAACGCATAGATAAAATTACTCCTAAAAGCAGGCTCGTGTGCTTCCACGTCAGTGTTGATTTTGGGATTCAAGTAAAAAAAAGTTCTCTCGTCAGTTTTTTGAATCTGTTTCACATGCCTTTCCAATGCCGCAATTGCCGCCTCTGTTTTTAACTCCAGAAGCATCTCTTGATTCGAAAAAGCCAGTTGCAACTGCGCCAGATCGGATTGAATTGCATTCAGAACAGGCTCTATCGATAAGGATTGCACAATGGTTAAATCACTATGTTGGGGAGAAATTAAAATCAAATACTGTAACTGTCGAGACAGATCATAAAAAATATCCAATAAGGCACGAACCTGGTCAGTTCTTGCTTTAGTAACCCCTAATTCGTGATTCATTGCGCCAATAAGCTCGACTGCTTTACGGAGTTTCTTTTTTATCTTTAAATTGTTTTGCGAAAACAAATCAAAATCCGGCTTACCCTCACGCAACATATTGAGTAATTGACCTATACCCGTCGAAAAATCGGTAAAAATATCATGAAGTTGTATGGTGATATTGTCTTTTAAATGATTTGGAAGAATAAAATAGGCACTGATTGCCGATACTAACACACCAATTCCAATCTCAACCGGCCTCCAAATCGCTACGAAAAAAGCGTTTTGTGGATTTACAGCGACTTGTGAAATAATAAGGAAAGCACAAAGTGCACCTAATAAATAAGCATAACCATTGATACTAAAACTGTAATAATAGCTACCAATACACACGATTGAAAAGCAGGAAAGAAAATAGAGTAAAAAACTGTTGGCAACGAGTCCTGCGACATAAAAGCCCAAAAACGCCCCGGCAATAGTGCCAATAATACGCAACATCGCCTTATCAATGATGTTACCGGTATACAAATTGGAAACCACAACAACGCTCATTCCCGACCAAAAAGGAGTTTCCAGATGAAATTTAAATGAAAGCAATACCGCAGCTAACGCAGCAAGTGCTGTTCTTATGGCAGCTCTGTTTTCAACCGTTTGAGGCCAGAAAAACACATATCACCTGTAGGTAATAGTGGTCGCATTGGCTCCAATGCGCATAGGGTAGTCATCGGTTAAATCATCCATATAAATTCGCACCGGAAAACGTTGTGCAATGCGAATCCAGTCTTCAGTTGCTTCTAAATAAACCAGGGTTGAAGGAGCAACATTGCCACCTTGTACCCGATTGATTCCCCAACCAATACTGTCTACATGCCCATGAAATACTTTTCCCGGATACATATCAATCATAATTTTTGCCTTGTCGCCAGGTTGTATCAAGCGAATTGCTGTCTCCCTGTAGCGGGTAACTACCCACCATTGTTTGGTTTCTATAAAAGCAAATAATCCCTCGCCAACCTTGATGTATTGACCTGTACGCAGATTAAAATTAGTAATGTACCCATCATCCGGTGCTGTAAGGGTAGTATGATTCAGAAGATAATTTGCCTGATCCAATTCTGCCTGTGCTGCTAAAATTTCATTATCATCTAAATTAGTTTGGGCAATTCTAAGTTGCTCTTCTGCTTCCTTAATTGCGGCGGCTTGTTCTTTCATTTTATCGGCTAAATTAATTAAAGTGATCTTGGCCATATCTCCTTTCGATTGCAATTTTGAATAGCGTTCGTAGTGATCCTGACTTAAATTCAACTGAATTTGAGTTGCTTTTAATCGTTGTTCTGCCTTAATCACATTCGCTTTTTCATTTTCATAATTCAATTTGGCAATGTTTAACTTAGCCTTAGCTTGTTGTACGGCATAAGTATAGGGAAGAGGATCAATTTCAATAAGCTTGTCACCCTTTTTCACTTTTTGGTTCTCTTGAACGTAAATATGGGTAACTGGTCCAGAAACTAAGGAGGCCATATTGATTATATTTGCGGAAACATAAGCATCATTCGAACGTGTGTCATAATAAGCAAAATAACGATAAGCAACATATCCCGCGAACAACAGCGCAAGAACAGCAATTTGCGGCCAATACTTCAATTCAATAATCTTTTGTAAACGCACCTAAAAACCTCTCCATTAATCCTAACCACTACAATACAACCAGGTTTTAGATAGCTCAAGAAAATATTAATTACACCGTCATCCAAACCTAGCGAGGGATAACGGGACTTACACCCAGAATACTTTGTGTATTTTATGAAGCAGGTACATATCGCCAACTGCTCACCCCGAGGGAAATTGAATGCTCCTTGGTCAGACAAGGTATGATTCTTCCCCTATGGATAAATCGTATTTGCAGAAATGAGCCAGGAGTTCCATTTTCAACAGGTGCGATAGTGATTCGTTGGTGATGGGTCGCAGTATTACGTCCTCGATAATACGCTCTTAAACAAGGAAACTCACCTAAGTCCTCAATATAATATTTGTACTGCATCTTACCACTGTTCAAAGAGCACCCTTTGTGATGAAAAAGACGATGCGTCACCTGATTTGCAGAATCTGTGTGCATCACACAATCCTGAGGCAACTCACTATATTGACGAAGTAATTGCAACGCCACATCCTCTAATTGATAAAAATTCTGATGCACTACTTCTTGTTTATTTATTGCCTTGTAATACATTAGGGTATGCTGCATTGAAGTCAATATGAGTAAGCCAATCACCCCCATAATAAGCATGGTTACTAATAAAATAAATCCCTTATCTTGATTCATGAACCCCGTACCACCACTCTGAGCTCCTGTGTTTTGTTTTCATCCAATCCCATGATTAGTTCAAGAAACTGTTTTTCTTTGATACGCCGAATTTGGGGATGCAGAAAATGTATTAGAGGGGTTACTTCCTCGGTCTGAACCAATTGATAATACAGAGCATCCGTCCCCTTTGCATTTTTCTTAATGAACCATTTCTCCTCAAGAAACTCACCGATATATGTCGAACCCGTGTAGGAAAAAAGTAAAGGTTTGTTCAAAGTAATGAGTGAACTATCGGTCTGTTGCTTTATATCAACCAATTCTTGGACCTCAGCATGTTCACAATCTGCAATCAGTACCGGTCGTTTTTTATGAAAACTTACTGGATTCTGTACCAATATTCTTGTTGCACCTTGAATTTTGATTATTTTAGAAAAAAATTCATTCATACGATTGACTTGTATGAATTGAACGGGACGATTGCCTATGCGCAGTGCCTGAATCTTATTGGGGTGGGCTCTGCGATCAATAACGTGCAGGCGATCAATTCCCAAACAAGGAGTAAAACCTGCACGCCGGACACTATCACTCAGTAAATCACTCACCCATTGTAAATCAAAATGCGTAGTCAAAACCTTCTCAATTTCAATGTATTGGCGTTTGCTCCCTAAATACAGTTGGAATAACATAGAAACAATCAGGCTTGTCAGAAAAAGACTGATCAAAACCTCAGTTAAACTGATTCCCGCACATTTTTTCATTTTAGGTTACCTGTGGAACTGTGTTTGCGGGTTAGAACGCCTAATTGTTGAAACCAGTCAAGTTGAATCAGTACCTGTTCATCTTTATGCTGTATTTCCAAATGATAGGGTGTCGGAGTGGAGGGTAATTTTGCAACCTGGGCCAGCAGAGTTTCTTCGACTTGATCAAGAAACTGGGAGGCTTGCATTTGTAAGATCAGTTGGTTCAATACTTGTTTGCTCTGTCCTCGCTGCTGCAACAAAGTTAAAGCCAACGTGGTTACGACCAATAAAGAGACCAATACTTCAGTAAGGGAAAATCCCTTTTGCCAATTCATATTCCATTCCTGTGGTTGGTTTGCCGGTCTGAGGTTAGCGCCGTGAAAATAAAAATGCAAGAGCTACATTAACCTCAGAAAAAACATATTTGCACAAAGTGAATTGATTTCACCCTATTGGATTGTTATTTGGCTTTAATGAGCTTAAAATGGCGGCGGAATCGAGGAGCACCATTCCCAAACATTATGAATTTAGAGGATGAAAAACAATGTATGCTTATTTCGCTAAAGGCATGACCGTAGGTCATGTGTTGACCCGCCTGGTATTAAGAGAAATTACGAGTATTCCCGGCATCATTCTTGACCTTATCTTAGCCATTTTCTGGGTCCCTGATTATACCTCATACTGGAATGAAAATAGTGCATACATCGATTATGCTGACGGCACACGCCATCATGGAGTAATGCGTGGAGTATTTGGCTGGATTGGGGAAGCTTTAGGATTTGCAATTGGCGCCCCAATTGGTGCACTTATTGGTGCTGCTTTATTTTTTCCTGATTTATTATTTCGGGGACTTATTTTCCTGAACAAAAAGATATCCAACTCACTGGATTACTTCGCAGCTTTTATCGGCAAAACAACTTTTTTCGAATCACTTAATGTCTATGAAGTTCCCCAAAGTTATTTTCAAAAAGCCTGGAATTTAGGAACTGCTACTTTGGGGATAGCACTGACCGCCATCCCCTTTATCATTGCAAAAGCTCTTGAATTTTTCTTGCCTTTTTTATCCTTGTCCAGACCTATCGCCGTATTAGGCTGTGCATTGGGTGGTCTTTCTGGCTGGGCTCTTGGACTGACTCTCTCTCTGCCTACTTATTTTCTAAGCAAATGCATCGATTTACTCGAACTGGGTCGTACTGCGGTACTCAATGGTGTTGCACTCGTTTATGCGAAGTCAGGACAAGTTCCTGTTTCACTTGAAAATCCCGACCATGAGTGTTGTATCCCCCCTACTGCAGTACACTCAGATGAATTTTGCGATCAAGTGAAACATTACAGCCACACATCATGGACGCAGCTCCTTTTGGGCCCGTTAAAAGGAGAAGCTTCGTCAGAAAGCTCTAAAAACCAACTTCTTGATCCCATTACGCTCGAACCTTTAGGCGTTAATGGGACTCCTACCGTAATGGATCGCGATGGACATACTTTTAACGATGATAATAAATCTGGAACACAAGGCATTCGATTTTGGGTAGAACACCACCATTCATGCCCTGTTGATCGTAAACCTTTACAAGAAACCGATTTGGCTCGCAATTTCGCCTTCGATGAGTTACTTGCCCAAATGAAAACCTCTCATCAATAATCACAATACCGGGGCTTCTTTAATCCCCGGTAAAACGATTGAACCTTAAAGAACCCTAAAAAAATTTCTTTGTTTCAATGAGCTCGTGACAGAATGCTAAACCTTGGATAATATGAAAAAATTTATAATTAGGGAAAATTTATGGCAGTTAACTTTCAACAATTACCACATCTCGGCATACAATCTTTAATCCCATATAAAGCAGGTAAAGCAATAGAAGAATTAGCACGTGAAAAAGGGATTAGCGACAGTCACATTATTAAAATGGCCAGTAACGAAAATCCACTAGGTTGCAGTCCTTTAGCCCAAGCTGCATTACAAAAAATGTCAGCCCACCTCTTGGCAACTTACCCCTCACCAACGAATCATCCGTTAATGACCAAATTGGCGAATAAACTTAATATCAATACCAACCAGCTTTTTGTGAGTAATGGTTCGGATTACATATACACTCTTCTCCTCAACTGCTTTGTACTGCATCATGACAAACACATTCTCACCCATGAATATGCGTTTAGTACTTATGCAATTCAGGCACAAACATTGAACATTCCTGTTCACTCCATTGCGGTAAATACTGATTGGACGGTTAACATAGATAACTTGATCCAAGCATGCAATTCAAAAACAGGAATCATTTTTCTTGCAAATCCCAATAATCCTACCGGCATTTTAATCAATCCCAAAGAAGTAAAACGCTTGTTAGAAAATATTCCTGAAAGCACCCTCTTGGTGCTTGATGAAGCTTATTATGAATACGCTGCATCCCAATACAATTGCAACAGTATCGAATGGTTAGCCCAACACCCCAATCTGGTGATTACGAGAACCTTTTCAAAAATATACGGGTTAGCCGGTGTTCGTTTAGGTTATGCCATAGCCCATCCTTCAGTGATTGAGCTGATGCTTCGCATACAACTGCCATTTACAGTCAATCAGGTCGCATTGACCACTGCCCATGCAGCCCTGGATGATGAGCAGTTTCTCCAGTTCAGCTTACAAATCAATGAAGAAGGAATGCGGCAAATAAAACAGGGACTGAATGAATTGGATCTCAATTACCTACCCTCTGCATGCAATTTTTTGACCTTTGACTGTAAAGAAGACGGCATGTTGCTCTATAACTATCTATTGGATCGGGGTATTATATTGAGGCCTCTGCATCCCTATAAAATGAACAATTACCTGCGTGTAACTGTTGGAACTAAAGAGCAGAATAATCGATTTCTTGATGCGTTGAGTAATTACTACAAGTAAGGAAATAAAATGACCAGTGATTTAAGCAGCAAACATTGTGAATCATGTGAAGGCATTGGAGCTGCATTAAATGCAGAACAAATTAAAAATTTGATGCCACAATTGAATAAAAATTGGGAAGTGAGTGCGGATAATCGCATCATTAAACGTAGTTTATCTTTTAAAGATTTTTACGAAACAATGGCTTTTGTCAACGCGTTGGCCTGGATAGCGAATACTGAAAATCATCACCCTGATTTAGAAGTCGGTTATAATTATTGCCACGTTCGTTTTATGACCCATGCCCTCAACGGTCTGAGTCATAATGATTTCATTTGCGCCGCCAAAATGGATAGGCTTTTAGAGAATTAAAAGCCAGGGGTCTACTTACAATGTGCTAGATTGAGTCAAAATGGCCAAAATAGCAGAATTGTAATTAGACCTTAATACCGCATCACAACGTGCTCATCACCTAAAAGATTAGTCAAAAGGCCAAGTAACTCATCGCTGGGAATTACCTGCCATTGTGGCGCCAAACTTAACTGCGCCCGAGCATACTCATTGCTGTATGAAAATTGAACCGTACAACGTCCGACATGCGCTTTTAACAAGGCCTGAATGGAGGCTAAAATCCCCTGATGTTCAGGATACAAACGCAATTCAAGACATCGAGCAAATTTGGTGCGTGCAGTTGGAATATCATAAAGATTATTTGCGGTCATTTTCACACCACCATTATAATCATCATGTGCTACTTCACCTTCAATAACCAACATATCTCCAGTTGCCAAGGTAGATCCCACCGATTCAAAAAGTTCGCCAAATACAACAACATCAAGTCGAGCAGTGGAATCATCCATCCCAAGAATTACAAGTTTCTTGCCACGTTTCGTTATAATTTTGCGAATTCCAACGATTTGCGCACAAATAAGGGCTTTTTTATGCATAGATGGATTTAATTGACTGATCGAAACGATAAAATCACCAAATTCACGTCGATATTGGTCGGCGGGATGTCCGGTTAAATAAAACCCCAAAACTTCTCGTTCACCCTCAAGACGTTGTGCCTCAGACCAAGGTTTACAGGGAACATATTTTTGCTCATTGCTCTCGTCCTCCAATAAGGAAAACAAATCAAATTGGCCACTGGACTGATTTTGGTGTTCTTTTTCTGCGACCTTCAATGCTTTTTCCAAAGAAGCGGTCAACATAGCCCGCTCTACACCCCAATCATCAAAGGCTCCACTTTTAATCAGGGCTTCTAATACGCGCCGGTTCACCTTACGCAAATCAAGGCGTTGACAAAAACCAAATAAATCGGAGTAAACCCCACCCGCTTCGCGCTCTTCGGTGATGCAATCTATTGCAGACTCCCCCACTCCTTTTATAGCCCCCAAACCATAAATGATGGTGGTATCATCAGTGACCGTAAAAGGATACATGGAATGATTGATGGAGGGGGGTAAAATAGTTAATTTCATATGAGCACATTCATCAATAAATGTGACTACTTTATCGGTGTTGTCCATATCTGAGGACATTACCGCAGCCATAAATGCGGCCGGATAATGTGCCTTAAGCCATGCTGTTTGATATGCGACCAGTGCATAAGCTGCAGAATGCGACTTATTAAATCCATAGCCTGCAAATTTTTCCATCAAATCAAAAATATGGGTTGCAACCTTTTCATCAACCCCTCTGGCAGTCGCTCCCTCAGTAAAAATCTCGCGCTGTTTCGCCATTTCTTCAGGTTTTTTCTTTCCCATAGCACGACGCAATAAATCTGCAGCGCCCAGAGTATAATTTGCTAATACCTGTGCAATTTGCATTACTTGCTCTTGATACAGGATAACGCCGTATGTTGGTTTTAAAATAGGCTCTAAGTCGGGGTGAGGATAATCAACAGCCGCACGCCCATGCTTACGATCGATAAAATCATCCACCATTCCAGATTGTAGAGGACCTGGTCTAAATAAGGCTACTAACGCAATAATGTCTTCAAAACAATCCGGCTGCAGACGATTAATCAATTCTTTCATACCACGCGATTCGAGCTGAAAAACTGCGGTTGTTTTACACGCTTTTAATAAATCAAAAGTTGCCGCATCATCAGTAGGAATTTGACTGATATCCACTGGAGGCAATCCTTCAAGAGCCTGTTTTTTATTTACAGTCGCCAATGCCCAATCGATAATCGTCAGAGTTCTCAGGCCCAAGAAGTCAAACTTGACTAAACCAGCTGCCTCGACATCATCTTTATCAAACTGACTAACAATTTGAGTGGATCCCTCTTCACAATAAATCGCTGTAAAATCGGTAAGTTGGGAAGGTGCAATAACAACACCTCCAGCATGTTTTCCTGCATTTCGCGTTATCCCCTCAAGCTTTAATGCCAAATCGATAAGCTCTCTAACTTCCTCTTCTTCTGTATAACGACGTTTGAGTTCTTCCTCTTGCTCCAAAGCTTTGTTTAAGGTGATGCCTATCTCAAAAGGAATTAATTTTGCTAATTTATCAACAAAGCCATAAGGATGGCCTAAAACACGCCCTACATCACGTACTACTGCTTTTGCAGCCATAGTACCAAAGGTAATAATTTGTGAAACACTTTGTCTGCCGTACTTCTCTGCTACATAATCAATGACCCGATCACGACCTTCCATGCAAAAATCGATATCAAAGTCAGGCATAGACACCCGCTCTGGATTTAAAAAACGCTCAAAAAGCAATTCGTATTCTAAGGGATCCAAATCGGTAATTTTTAATGCATAAGCAACCAATGAGCCAGCACCCGAACCTCGTCCTGGTCCGACGGGAACTCCATTCTTTTTTGCCCATTGTATGAAGTCGGCTACAATGAGGAAGTAGCCAGCAAATCCCATATTATTGATAACAGTCAGCTCAACCTGCAACCGTTTGTCGTATTCCTCTCGAGCTGCCTGCAGTTCTTGAGAAGATTTGTTTTTAAATATTTGCAGTAGGCGCTCTTCTAGACCTACTTGTGATAAATGGGATAAATAGTTCTCAACGGTAGATCCATCCGGTATTGGGAAATTAGGGAGATAATTGTTACCTAAATCCAATTTTACGGTACATCGTTTACTGATTTCGACCGTATTTTCTATTGCAGAAGGTAAATCAGAAAACAAAGCAATCATTTCATCCGCTGATCGTAAGTACTGCTGCGCACTATACTTTTGTACTCTTCTCGGATCAGCTAATGTAAATCCCTCATGAATGCAAACACGCGCTTCATGAGCCTCAAAATCATCCTGGTCCAGAAAACACACATCATTCGTTGCGACCAAAGGCAATTGCAGTTCATCAGCTAAAGCAATTAATTGCTCATTGTAGCGTATTTCGTCAGGACGGCCTGTGCGTTGAACTTCCAAATAAAAACGATTGGGAAAAAGATTCTGCCAATATAAAGCTCGAGTTTTGGCTAACGCAATATCATTCGCCAATAAGGCTTGACCTATATCCCCCAATCTTCCTCCGGATAAAGCAATAAGTCCTGCTGAGTACTCCTTGATCCACTGATTTTGAACCCTGGGCTGCCCTTGATATTGACCTTCTTGATAGGCTTTAGAAATAAGGCAAGTTAAATTTTTATACCCTTCTGAATTAAGACATAAAAGTACCAGAGACGATACGCGTTCTGGTTGCTCGGGATCATGACAAGGTAAATCACTGCCAATAATCGGTTTGATTCCTGCATCAACAGCACTCTTGTAGTGCTTGACTGCAGCAAATAAATTACAATAATCAGTTACTGCAACAGCGCACATTCCTCGAGACGGTAAAGCCTTCATTAATGGCTTAACCCGTACCAATCCATCAACTAAGGAAAATTCTGTATGAACGCGTAAATGAACAAAACGTTGTTGCATAAGGAACTGAACTCATAAACTTAATTGATGAACTTTAACCTAAATCAGCATTTTTGAAAACCAATATGAGCACTTCAACCCACAACTGTGCTCCTACTCCGTTTATGGAAAAATGCTCTATTTCTTCTTTGTCTCTATCAAATCTGTGATTGGTGCGGGTCAAACGCATCCCTGACTGCATCAGCAAATAAGTTGATTGCCAATACCAACAAAAACATGAAAACAAAAGCAGCCAACATAGGCCACCAAATGACTGGATTACGTGCCAGCTCAAGCCGTGCGCTGTTGATCATATTTCCCCAACTTATGGTCATGGGTGAGACGCCTACTCCCACATAAGAAAGCAATGCCTCAGCCATAACCAAAAAACTAAAATCCAATACAAGGGTAATCACCACGATATGCATCACATTAGGTAATAAATGCTTTCGAATAATAGTGAACCAGCTAGAGCCCAAAGCACGTGCAGCCTGAACATAATCGACCTCCCGTAATTTGAGAGTCTCCGCTCGTAATAGTCTGCATAAACTGGTCCAACTGGTTACTCCAAGAATAAAACAAAGTGCTAATAAACGTGCATCCGCACTTTGAGCCAAAGTGGTAAACTGCTCAGGATGGTTGGTGATATAAACTTGCAGGGATAAAACTGATGCAGTAATCAATAAAACTCCAGGAATGGAACTCAAGGTAGTGTAAGCATACTGAATCAAATCATCTGCCAACCCACCGAAATATCCCGCAACAACCCCTAAAAATAAAGCCAAAGGCAACATAAACAACGTAGTTAATAAACCAATGACTAAACCAGTACGTATGCTTTTAATAGTAAAATAAAAAATATCTTGTCCAATTTGACCTGTACCTAATACATGGAATGTTCTTGAAAGCTCATAAGCAAGCACAATAAAAAATGTAAGCAGGCTCAAAGTCACCAAGGTACTTAGGTTTGTGGGACTTAAAGCAAAATAAGATTTTAATCGTCTGCAGTACCGAATAGATATGGAAAAAACTCCTATAAACAAAGCGGAGAATAGACACCATATTAAAGCATTCCAAATCGAGCTCTTAATGACCTCGCTCTTCTCTGCTTCAGTTTTTATTCGTTTACTCGGATAAACAAGCACTGGGTATATTTGTTTGACTACACCATTCACTAAAGTCGTTTCACTGATAAACTGCCTTAAAGCCAAAGGAGCCGAATAAGTTTTTTCTGAGATTTCATCTATAGGGGCCAAGATTCTATCCAACACCGTAGTTGATGTTTCTGCTTCTTTTTTTACTGCCGTCAAATGAATGGAGTCCAGTACGCCAATGGTAATAAAAAACAACAGGATGATGCCGGCGCTTACCGCAATTGGACGACGGAAAATTAAGCTAAAAGAGCGCCTGATATGTTGTTTACGCAGGCTCCATAAAATAACCAGCACACTTAAGGTTAATAAAGTGAGAAAACATTTATCAGTCCATAGAAACTCAAAAGTCATTTTTTCTTCTCATCCAATCTTATCACTCTCACCAAAGTAGCCTGGGCGCAGCACAGCGTTAGTGCCATTAAGTTAAAGCCCCCCCTCTCCCATTACTGGGAGAGGGGCAGGGGTGATGCTCATTATAACCCTCATCCGCCCTGAAGGGCATCTTCTCCCCTGTGGGGAGAAGGGAAATCCTTTAATAACAATCCCGCTTCACTCGGTTTCTTTTAGGATAATTTCACCCTCGGATCGACCAGCATGTAAGATAAATCCGTGAGTACTAAACCGACAATGTAAAGAATTGAACCCAAAAATACCATTGCCCTCACAATTGCAAAATCTTGTTGTTGAATGGCATCAATTGTATAACTTCCCAAGCCTGGCACGCCAAAAAAAGACTCCAAGATTAAACTACCCATGAACAGAGAAGGAATAATTACCACAATACCAGTTAATATAGGAAGCATTGCATTTTTCAATACATGTTTGAACATGACCTTTTGTTCTGACAATCCCTTGGCTCTGGCAGTTTTCACATAATCTTTATGCATTTCTTCCAAAAATAAAGTCCGATACCAGCGTGCACCAGCTCCCAATCCGCTAAGCACAGCCACGGTAATAGGCAAAATAACGAATTTCACCGCTTCAAAACCGCCGTCATAACCTGATATGGGAACGAGACGTAATAGTTTACCGAATATATATTGTCCCCCAATAATATAAAACAAGCTGGAAATTGACATTAAAATAATACAAATCACCACACCGGATAAATCCAGATAACTTGCACGAAAAAATGCCATTGCCATAGCAACAATGATGTTGCTTATGACTTCCAAAAGTAAAACAGGTAAAGCAATAGAAAGACTAGGCCACATCCTGTAAGTAATATCCTCGCTAATATCTCGTCCAGAATCAGACACACCAAAATTAAAAGTAAAAAGTTTCATCGACTTTTGAAAAAATAAAGTTGATTTTATTCTCTGTATTCCATTTTTTTCTTCATTATAAAATAAGGGAAAATTATAGCCATGCGCTATTTTCCAATCATCGATCACTTGTTGTTCAACGTGTTTTTGCCCCAGATGCATACGTGCAATATCATCGGGTGTGTTCACCATAAAAAACAAAATAAAGGTAAGAACATTGATCCCAAAAAGAATAGGAATTGAATAAATAATTCGTCGTAGCAAGTACTTCATCATGATATATAAGCCCTTTCTGCCGGTTTTTTTTCTTTCTTGTGATAAGCAATGATTAAAGGAAAAATCAGCATGAGAATAAGTAAAAACAACAACCCTAATGGCCAAAAAATCGGTTGATTCCAGGCCTGCCTCAATTGATTTCGCTCAGGCACATTGATCGCTGTATATTTGAGTGTTGCAAAAGACATTGTGTTGGGTTTAACCCGTGAAACCCAAGACTGTGATAAAAGAAATTCTTCTGGGTGTATTCCCCATATCCAGGGAGCGTCATGCCGAACAATATGAACCATGGTATCGATAATCTGCTGCCTTTGGGGATCATTTTCTCTATTTTTCATTAAATTAAAGAGACGATCAAATTCGGGATTTTGATAATTGGCAGTATTCTCACCACCAAATTTTACTTTGCCATTGCCTCCATATAATTGAAATAAAAAATTTTCTGGATCCGGGTAATCTGCTACCCACCCCCAACTGAAAATTTGCGTATCTCCCGTACGCATTTTTTCTTGAAAACGGTTATATAAAGTTGCCCGTACATTTAAATCGATTCCTATTTGAGCATATTGTTTGCGCATCCAATCAAATAAGGCTTTGTCTTCAGGACCTCCGGTTGTCGTCACATCATAATGCAAAATCAAATGTTTCCCTGTGGCTGGATCAACTCCATCGGGATATCCCGCTTCAGACATAAGCTTTTTGGCATCATTGATTGGCCGTCGCACAGCTTCACCATCGACCCATTGATAGACATAAGGATTGATTCCCTCCTTCCCTTCTCTATAACCAAAAATGCCAGGTGGGATTGGCCCTTGGGCGGCCACACCGCGTCCATTATAAAAAATAGCTATATTCTCATCATAATTTACCGCGATTGAAATGGCCTGTCTCAACTTGCGCGCACGTTCACTCGAGCCTCCAACAACACTATCGAGCATATTAAAACCCATATAGTAAGTGCTCGGTTGAAAGGTTTGCGTGAGGTATATTTGTTTTTTTTGCATTTCTGGTGTGAGTTCTGCTTTACCGTATTGATTGATATGAATGGCTTGATCAAAACTGTCGTTACCAATTGCAGAAGTATCATAATAGCCTTGCAAAAACTTGTTCCAGCGGGGAATGGACTCTTTTTCCAAGGTATAAATTGCTTTTTCAATTAACGGCAACCGCTTTCCTGCATTATCCAAATACCCTAATTTCCTATCTTCATCTGAGCCGTTACTTGGATAATAATCCTCACGAAAATTGGGATTTTTTTGCAGCACCATTCTGCGATTCGGATTATTTTTAACCAACATAAACGGTCCCGTTCCCACGGGATACCAACCCAAGGTAATGTTTTTATCCGCCATTCCGGGTTGAGCGTAAAAAAGATCAACTTCCCATGGAACAGGTGCAAAAAAACTCATAGCCAACCAAAATAAAAATTGGGTATATTCCCCTTTCAAAGTAATCTCAAAGGAATAATCATCCAGTTTCTTAAGCCCTTGCAAAGGATATTCCCGTAAATCAATATACTGATTACCACCAGGAAGCGTTTTGCCGTATTCTTTAAAACCTACGATATAGTCGCTCATTAACCCATAAATTGATGAACTGACAGCAGGATTTGCCAAACGTTTTATTTGATAAATGTAATCGTCAACAATCAATTCCCGGGTACCCGTATATTTAAAATCTGATAATTGATTAATACCTTCATCCTCTAAATAATCAGGTGATAAATGATGATAAAGGTATGCACCTTTCTTATCTTTGGCGAAAGCCGGATGGGGCTGATAATAAATTCCTTTCTTAATGGTGAGGGTATAAACAGTATAGGCCGGGGGTTCCTGGCCCTTTTCTGACATTGTATTTCCTTGAGCATCAAGATATCGCAGCTGAGGCATTTGCGCAGCAATCAATGGAGTTAATTGATAGGGCCGTTGAAAATAATCATATCCCAACAGAGGCTCATAAATTTGCGCAATAAACAAATACTCGTTTAATGAATAAGACAGTGCCGGATCGAGAGTCTTGGGTTGTTCCGAAAATGATGAATAATAAATATTTTGATTGGCTTGACTTTGAGGATATGGATTATTCAATACCCAAGGCCAAGCATGAGCGATACTAACACTCTTAAAAAAAAGAATAATCAGAACGATTCGTTGTATTCGATTCAAAAAAACATCCTTATTCAAAACCATCCTCTAAGGCAAAACCATTCCCTCATCCGCCCTAACGGGCACCTACTCCCCTCATGGGGAGAAGGGAACTTTTTCATAAACTCAGCATCTTAATATCCCCTCTCCCACCTGTGGGAGAGGGGTAGGGGTGAGGGTCATTGTGACTCCCCCCTTTACTAACTCTCAGGTGAAATTTCTAGCCGCCGATCAGTTCAAGAAACTGTGCCTCATCCAAGACTGGAACACCCAAATCATTTGCTTTATCCAATTTAGATCCGGCTTCACTTCCAGCAACCACATAATCTGTTTTTGCTGAGACACTGCCGCTGACTTTAGCCCCTAGAGCCAGCAATTTTGCTTTCGCTTCTTCGCGGCCCATGGTATTCAAAGTCCCAGTTAAAACGACTGTTTTTGCAAATAAAGGGTGCTCCTTGTTCACTTTCTTTTTTTCAACTTTTGGCCAATGTATTCCCAAAGCAATGAGTCGTTCAATCACTTGGCGATTGTGCTCTTGTGCAAAAAAATGATCGACATTAAAAGCACCTACAGGCCCCATATCCGGCAAACTCATCAGCTCCTCTTCGCTTGCTTGGGAAATCGCCTCGATATCACCGAAATGCTCTGCCAACGTGCGGGCGCTGGACTCGCCAATCTCGGGAATTCCAAGAGCATAAAGAAAACGGCTGAATGTGGTATTTTTGCTTTTTTCTAAAGCAAGCAGTAAATTTTTTGCTGATTTTTCTCCCATACGGGGAAGGTTTGCCAAAGTAGAAACATCCAACGTATAAAGATCTGGTAGATGACGAACAACTCCTTCATCAACCAACTGCTCGATAAGCACTGATCCTAAGCCCTCAATATACATCGCCTTACGTGAAGCAAAATGCCACATCATTCTTTTGAGTTGTGCTTTGCAAAATAAACCACCCACACAACGCGCAACGGCCTCCCCTTCCTCACGCACTACATCAGAACCACAAACAGGACATTTTTTAGGTAAATGAATCTCCTTGGTGTTCGCAGGACGTTGGTCCAGAACAACTGAAACCACCTCAGGGATGACATCACCCGCACGTCGAATAATCACTTTATCGCCAATACGGATGTCTTTTCTGGCAATTTCATCCATATTGTGCAACGTTGCATTACTCACTGTAACTCCTGCCACATTAACCGGTGCCAAGCGTGCCACTGGAGTTAAAGCCCCTGTTCTTCCTACCTGAAAATCAACTGCTAAAAGTTCTGTGATCTCTTCAGTGGCAGGGAATTTATGCGCGCAGGCAAAACGTGGTGCTCTTGAAATAAAACCAAGTTGTTGTTGTAAAGGAATACTGTCAACCTTGTAAACAACACCGTCTATCTCAAAAGGGAGTTGATCCCGTCTCGCTAACATATCATGGTAATAATCCAAACACCCTTTCATGCCCTCTTCTCGCTTAATATCAGAAGACACTCTAAAACCAAATTTCTTAAGAAGTTGCAATTGCTCCCAATGCGTGTCGGGCAAAGAATACCCTTCGCAAACTCCGACACCATAGCAATAAATGGCCAAAGGCCTACTTGCAGTCACTGCAGGGTTCAGTTGTCGTAAACTCCCTGCTGCTGCATTGCGTGGATTAGCAAACGTTTTTTCGCCCAGATCCCTTGCTTTTTTGTTGTACTCTTCAAACCCCTCTTTTGGCATATATACTTCGCCACGAATTTCGATAAAACGTGGTGGTTTGCTTGCTCTTAAAACTAAGGGAATTGCGGGTATTGTTTTAATATTGGCAGTAATGTTTTCACCGGTGGTTCCGTCACCACGAGTTGCTGCAGAGACTAATATCCCATTCTCATAGGTCAGATTAACTGCAAGTCCATCCAGCTTAGGTTCGCAAGTAAATACCAATTGTTGCACCGGCTCATCCAGTTTGTCCGTAACTCGTTTAATAAATGCTTTCAATTCGTCTTCAGTAAAGACGTTCGATAAGGATAACATCGGTTGTCTATGGGTTACTGGCATAAATGCATCTGCAGGGGTACCACTAACACGTTGGGTTGGTGAATCTGCCGTTAATAATTCAGGATACTTCGTTTCTAAATCTTGTAAGGCGCGAAAACAGCGGTCGTATTCAGCATCAGGAACTACAGGCTCATCCAAAACATAATAATGATAATCATACTGCCTTATTTTTTCCTTTAGCCCAGCAATGGTTCCTTTTATTTCATCAATACTCATTCATTTCATCCGTATATTCTCAAACCAAAGGACTCATTGCATTTTAAAGATGCCTGGTAGCCCAGATGCGGCAGCGCCCCTGCCCTGCGGAGCATCACGAAGGGTGTTCTTATCGTAGCATGGTGCTACGTTTTAAAGAGCCCTCTCGATGCTCAGTAACGAGATTTTTCGTGGCGACGCCTTCACCTTGGCTACGATAACATATTCATCCCCTTATAGGGGGAAGCAATTATCCTAAAACATTAGTTTATCATTAAAAAATATGCTATAGATACATGTCGATTCAACATGAACCGGGGCGTGATAAAAATGGATTTTAAACGTATCTTGATAACTGTGTTTTTGTTTTTATTCTCTTCATGGATTTATGCTCTCCCTCAGTCTAATAAAACCATCAATTTAGGCGTTGCATTTGTGCATGGCACAAATGATCACCGTGAAGATGCAGATGGAGAGTATTGGAAAACTGATTTCATTGAAAGTATCGCTCAAGCACTTCCTAATCCTAAAAACTACTATGTTGTCCACTGTGATTACAGTAAATACATGTGGGATGAAGATGCCGCAGGATGTACTGCAAATCAATTATTGGATTTTATAGATCATAAAAAAATTGATGCTTTAATTCTCTACACTCATTCCAATGGTGGAAATGTAATGCGTTGGATCCTATCGAATCCAACTTATGACAGTCGGTACCTGCGATTACAAAACAAAATCAAAAAAATTGTCGCTCTAGCGCCTTCAAGTGGAGGAACTCCGCTTGCTGACATACTCCTCAATGGAGGTATTTTTGAGGCCAGTTTGAGCTGGTTATTAGGTTATACGGGAGATGCGGTCAAACAACAACGTGTTGGTGACATGAGCATCTATAATGAAGAGCTTTTATTGGGCACAAAAAATCGACCTTCCCTGCCCGTATCGTTTAATGCAGTTGTAGGGACTGACGTATCTGCCTCACCTTTTTCTTCAGCCAGTTATTGTAACGGTTATTTGCTCAACAGCGGTTTAAAGATTTCCAAAGTCTATTTAGATTCCTGTGCGGATGGTTTTTTAAATTGCAGTTCACAATCCGCTGCGGGCACTGTTTGGTTTTACGATAAGGAAGTAACAGAAGATGAGACTCCACTGAGTCACAATCAAAGCCGTCATTCATGTTTTGGGTTAGATAAGATACTAATTTCTGCTTTAGATTTAAAAGGAGTCGCGAAATGAGAACTACACTTACCTTATTGTCTTTATTTTGTTGCTCACAAATCAGCGCATTTACCCTACCACAAAATCCTATCAAATCTTATGATTGTGATATTTGCAGTAGTTTATCTCATGAACCCCTGCAGGCTCGTTGGAAGGTTTCCGGAAATTCTTTAAGTAAAGCTGAAAAGAATATTCACAAAAGTTACAGTTACACGCAACAAATAACTGCCACTCAATTGCAACATGGCATTACCCTGCCCATTAATGCGCCAGAGGCAGTGCTGCGTATTGTCCCTTTACAAAAAAACAAATCCGTTCCTGCATTAGAAATAAAAAGTACCAACAGTAAATTCATGAACTTAAAAGATGCTTCTTCTTTGTACAGCCAGGATGATGCAATCGACGAATCACTTAAAATAGGTTCACATCAGACCATGCTGCAACTCAAACCCGAATTAGGCACGGGTAATTTCATAATCAAAAGTAAGCACCTTGATCCTGCAAGTGATGCAGATCAGTATCTAATTCATGTTTTTGAAAAGTACTCCTTAATTCATTTGCTTATCGAGCCTTCCGCTTTGCAATATCAATATGGAGATCAATTCAATGCACTTATTACCCTAAAAGATAATAGCACGTCCTATCCAGTGGATGATATCAACGCCTCATTGGTAGGTCCTGAT
This sequence comes from Legionella sp. PATHC035, assembly GCF_026191115.1. Taxonomy (NCBI): domain Bacteria; kingdom Pseudomonadati; phylum Pseudomonadota; class Gammaproteobacteria; order Legionellales; family Legionellaceae; genus Legionella; species Legionella sp. PATHC035. The sequence continues at coordinate 628,034 of NZ_JAPHOT010000001.1, forward strand.
AACCAGAACATTCCTCTCGAAATCAAAGAGGTAAAGCGTAATCAATTTAAGGCCAATGCCCTTTTGTCCTCTGATGAAAACTCACATGGAGGAAATTGGTACATAGAAGTTGAGGTATCGGGGGAACTGGATGACAATACCCCGACTTATCGCAGTGGACGTGCCGCTTTTTCCTATTCAGTCCCGTCTGCAGGCCTCGTGAACATCAAAAAAGTATCTTCGAAACCACTAACCTTGGCAGCTACTGTAGAGGTAGCTACTGCAAGTCGCTATGCGTTACAAGGTATTTTATATAAGAAAAACACTAAAGGTGAGGAAATCCCAGTCGAAACTTCCCAAAGTGCACAATGGCTTGCGCCAGGAAAGCAAACAATTAAATTTAGTTTTGACAATTCGGCTCATTTAGCAGAGGATCAGCTCTCAATAGGTTACTTGCGTCTTATTGATTACGGGCAATTAAAAACGGTTTATCAATATGATCCGCCGATTAAACTCAGTCAACTTTTGGACTAATGAATGCAATTTTTATCTTCAATCACTTTAATTGAGGGCTTGGCGTGTGCTTTAGCCCTTCAATTTCTATTTTTAATTTGGTTTTTGATACAACAAAATCAGCAAAAAAAACGGAATGAGCAGTTACACGAAAAGACTCTTGACGCATTTACTACACAATTGCATCAACTCCATTTGAATGTTAATGAGAAAATAGCTCAAGGACAATTAATAACGCAACAAATCATCCATGATACCGTACCCAAACAAATGACTGACGTACGCGAACAAATCAACCATAGCTTTAAACAACATGCCAGTGCACTCACCTCTCATTTACAGTTGCTAACCGAAGAGATTCGCAATCATCTGCATGGCTTAACGCAACAAGTGAATCATAAATTAACGGAAGGTTTTGAAAAAACTTCCGCAACCTTTATCGATGTGGTAAAACGCTTGACCATCATTGATGAGGCTCAAAAGAAAATCACTGAATTATCGAATCATGTAGTCAGCCTGCAAGATGTTTTGGTTGATAAAAAAGCACGTGGCGCATTTGGTGAGGTACAGCTCGAAACCTTAATTAGTAACATGATTCCCCCCAATCATTTTGCAATGCAATATACACTGGACAATCAAAAACGTGCCGATTGCATATTATTCTTGCCTGAGCCTACGGGCAATGTAGTGATTGATGCCAAGTTTCCGCTAGAAACCTACCAGCGGCTTATCAATGTGGATGCCGGTTCAAGTGAAAAAAAATCACTGCAACAACAATTTCGTCAAGACATCCAAAAACATATTAAGGACATTGCTGAAAAATACATCGTTCCTGGCGAAACAACTGATGGCGCCATGATGTTTATTCCTGCAGAATCCATCTTTGCAGAAATTCATGCCAATTATCCAGATTTGATTTCGCTGTCCCAAAGATTAAAAGTATGGCTTGTTTCCCCCAGTACATTAATGGCCGTCCTAACTACTGCAAAGGCAGTGCTTAAAGACGATGCCACTCGCAAACAAGTTCATATCATTCAAAAACACTTACAAGCTCTGGCCGATGATTTCCAACGGTTTGAAAAAAGAATGGATAACCTTTCGAGACATATTGACCAAGCCCATAAGGATGTCAGTGAGGTGAATACTTCCGCTAAAAAAATTACTTCACGCTTCCAAAAAATTGAATCGGTAGATATAGAGTTAGATGAGTTAGGACTTATTGAAACCGATGAGGCCTGATGTTGGATGCCATATCTTGGACAATTTTTAGCCTTGGTGAAGTACAGCGGAACTTCGCACATCGCGAGGATAAACGCAACATCGCGCGCAATGAACCGTGTGCTGCTCAGAGAGCACTCGCTGCCCTCCGCCCTCCGATGATGGACAGTTCAAAGAGAAAATTGAATGACATTCCCATTTAATGAAAGTACGTACATCAATCAAACGTTCACACAATTAAGCATTGAAAAAGAACGAATTGAGCGCCTCGACTTTGAAAATTGCCAATTTAAAGAATGCAAATTCATCGACATGATATTCAGCCATACAAAATTCACTGAATGTGATTTTGAATCCTGCGATCTTTCTTTAGCAAAATTCCCAGGCTGCAAATTTTCTGAGGTCGCCTTTAAAAATTCAAAAATTATTGGAATCAACTGGACTGAATTATGTTGGCCTTTGGTCAAGCTGACAAGTCCCCTCTATTTTTATAACAGCAACTTAAGCCACTCCAGTTTTTATGGATTAGAACTCTCAAATTTAATTATTGAAGAATGTAAAGCCCATGACATTGATTTTAGAGAGGCCAATCTAAGTTATGCAAGTTTTGTGAACACCGACTTGCTGAACAGTCTGTTTCTTCATACCAATCTAAGCGCTGCAGATTTCACGAATGCCATCAACTACACAATTGACCCGAGTGAAAATAAAATCAAAAAAGCACGTTTTTCTTTTCCTGACGTCGTCGCTTTGTTACATCATTTCGATATAAAAATTAATGACTGGACCGAGTTTGATGGCTAGAACTTATTTTTAAAATAGCCTTGCTCCAAGAACCAATAAATTTTACTTACCTGTTCCAACTGCTAAAAAAAATAACTTATAATGATTATAAGATGTTTATAAAGCACCCTATATGCCCAAGAATTATTTTTCAAGCAAAGACGGAACAGTAACAAAACGACTGGATGAGGCATGGTCTGATTATCGAAACAGTTCGTTAAGCAAGGAAGATCGACTTAACGCTCTTGATTTTATGATTTATGTTTTTGATATTAAAAAACTTTCCAATAAAAAGAATGTACTTAATGAGCTTTTAGATAATCTAATGCGGGAGAGGGAAAAGAGAAAAAAAGAAAATCCCGACTACATCCCCGTCCTATCTAGAGGAAAATATAAATTAGAACCCAATAGAGTACTCAAACCCACGTCTGAGCCCCAAAAGTCTTCAGAAGCAGATATTCAAACGGCTTTTAACAGGGGTGAATTACTCGATGTTAATGAAAAAGATAAAAGGTTTGATAAAGCAGTAACCACTTTTTTGACCCCACAACAACGAGCAGAATTCAATATTGAAATCAATAATGGTCTATTTCATAAAGAAGGTAAAATTTTTGATTCTTCTCAATCAATAGCCCACAAAAAGCCTGGGTTTGTTGCATTCACTTTAAATACGAATTATGAGCTTTCTGTCTTTGAGCATCAATGTGGGCTATTGGATGAGCAAGGTAGATTATTACTTCACTCTTCGATGAACGCAGGTGCTCCTGTATTAGCTGCGGGTGAAATGGAGATAAAAAATGGCAAATTAATCAGCATTAATACCTACAGCGGACATTACCAACCCTCTTTATATTCTGTAGCACGATTTTTAGAATATTTAAGCAATCGTGGCGTAGATATTACGGAAACTAAACTCTATCTAGAAAATGAACCCAGTAAAGAAACTGGCCTTAAATACCAAAGAGGTCAATATGGTTATGAAATATCCGCAAACGATATTGTACATAGTGTTAAAAAGATTATGACGAGTAACCTTGAATATATTGATGAATATATTAACAGCAGCCGAACAAAATTATTTAATTTTTTCGGAAATAAATTGACCAAAGCTAAGTCTGCGATTGCACAAGAATTTCATGACGAACTGGTGTACACAATGGATACTTTGAAGGATTCCATTTCATTGTCAGATGTAAAAATATCGATTGAGTGCCTCGATTCAATAATCACGAGATATTCAGAAAAACTGAAGCAATTAGCCGGAAATCCTGGACGCTTGGATAATAAATTTTCTGTTCTGAACAGCTTAATTCAAGAGCAGCGAGAAAAGTATGAGCATTTCGATGATCAGGAGGAAGAACAACGAATTGAATGTTTTAAATCTCAACATTAAGAATTAGTAACCATTGGATATCTGATTCTTACTAAAAAGTCTCTTTAGAGACTAAATCCTAATCCCGGTTTCGTGCACTGTCCCTAGAGATAAAATTTCATTAGCTCCGGATCGTAGTTTGCCAGTTTTAATGGGGTTGAAAGCCGCGTTCGTAAACAGGTAATATCATGAGTTCGTGTTTGATTTAAGACTGTTAATGCATGTGCATCATGTTTGGCACTTATGCCTGCATTAGACAAACCTATATGATGCTGTAAACCAGTACCAACTGTCATAATTCTAATATGTGTTGAACGTAACATGGCAAAATCACGACCAATAGATGCCCCCCCCTCTGCGGGCCACCAGGATTCGGTCATGCGTTTTCTCCAATTATAAAATTCCAAATCTCGAGGCAATGCCTCTTCATTGAACTTTGGACAAGGGTAAAATGCGCGATCATTTCGGCAATACTCTTGGGCTATATGAGCCGGAATCCGCAGTTGCTCCTTACCAACTCTGTTAATCCAATGCTCTGCTCGTTGTTGCCAATTCCAGATCCGAAATCCAGCACTGAATTGATGAATCGCATTGATGAGTGGTTGCAAATCAAAATGTTGTTCCCCTTTGATTTCAATATCACCCAGGGTGTAATTAATGCCTCTTTGCATCACTTCATCATACTGTTCTAATAATTGCACACGTAGTTCTTCAGCAATTTTATATCCTCCTCTGATATAAGCTGCATTTTGGAGACAATCAAGCATCAGATTCAACATGTGAATATCCATCGCCCACACCGCGTATTGAAATGCTGAAATATGAAAGAATTCACGCCCGGCATCATCTTTTACGTACGCAGGTCTCGCGAGATAATGAATATGAGAAAAAGGACTCAGTTCGCAGAGCTTTTTAACCATCGCTTCCCCGCCCTTAACTGTATGCACTAATAATTTTTCGGTGATACGAATTGGGTTAGTTAATGAATAAAAGTGCTTGGATACTCCAGCGATTGAAGAAACCATAGGTTCGGGTTGTTTTCTTCGGGCAAAGAATAAAATTGTATCCGTTAGTTCCGGTATACACCATAGAATATGGGGTTCATTTTGGGTGGTCTTATCAATTAGAGCAGTTCCAGGACCTTTTTTTAGCTTTCTTTTCTTTTTTTTGGGAGGGTAGTGAAAAGCCATTTCGATGATCCTTACGATTAAAAGTCGACAATACATACTCCATACAGAGTAACTGCCCTCCTAACGACGTCAACTTCAATATCTTCTTTTTATCCGCAATTTTAAGATGAACCAAGTCAATACATCGGGTATAATAGGAAATTTTTAAATCCGACTGCCTAAGCTATGCCCATAAATACCTTACTTTATAAATCGACACAGGCTAAACAAGTATGGGGTCAGCTCCATGGAAGCAGCTTGGCGCTAGCACTTGCTGAATATTGTCAACAAACTCCCGGAATTAAGTTATTGATTGCCCAAGATAATCTCAGTGCAAATCAATTGCAAGCGGAGTTGAATTTCTTTCTCAATCCCGACAGTCCTCAAGAACTGTTATTTTTTCCGGATTGGGAAACGCTCCCTTATGACCAATTTTCACCCCACCAGGACATTATTTCAGAACGGTTGTACACCTTAAGCCGTATTCAACAAGTGACTGATGCTATTGTCATCACTTCGGCAAGCACATTAATGCACAGACTATGTCCTCCCGAATTTTTAAATCAATATGCTTTAATGCTAAAAGAAGGGCAAAAACTGGACTTAACCGCTTTTCGTAATCAATTACAACAAGCGGGTTATCATTGTGTGAATAAAGTACTTGAGCACGGAGAATTTGCCCTACGCGGATCCATTATTGATGTTTATCCGATGGGTTCCGGTTTACCCTTTCGTATTGAACTTTTTGACGATGAAATAGAAAGTCTACGCGAATTTGACACAGAAACCCAGCGCACAATAGAAAAAATAAAAGAAATCAATGTGTTACCTGCCCGCGAGTTTCCTTTAAACGAACAAAGTCAGCTCCTGTTTCGACGGGCTTTTAGAGAACTCTTTCCTGGCAATCCAAGTCAATGCCCTATTTATGAAGCGATCACTGAGGGACAATTCCCTTCAGGAATTGAATATTACCTTCCCTTATTTTTTGAAAAAACGGTTACTTTTTTCGACTATCTCCCAGAAAATGCCAAGATTTGTTTGATTGAAACGATTCAAAATAATGCAGAACAATTTTGGCAAGAATTAAACGAACGCTATGAGCAAAGACGATATGACGTCAGTAGACCTATTTTATCTCCCCCTGCTTGTTTTATTAATCCAACTGAATTGTTAACTAAAGCCAATACCTACGAGCAATTGCGTCTGTTCCAAAATCCTTCGGATAAAAAAGGGGCTGTGGTTAATTTTGATATTACTCCGGGCCCACAATTACCAATCGATAGGAAAACACAAGAACCCCTAAACCAACTTCGTACTTATTGTGCAGACACAACACGTCGTTATTTGATTGTAGTCGAGAGTGCGGGGCGGCGTGAAGTGTTACTGGATTTGCTTAAACCAAGCAGCATTAATCCTAAAGTACAATCTTCCTGGCACGATTTCATTAACGATAATGCTCCGATCAACATCACTACCGGAGACCTCATTTACGGATGTGAATTAAGACAAAGTCATATCGTGATTATTGTTGAATCCCAATTGTTTGGTGAACAAAGTACACCGCAAAGGCGCAGTGCGCAAAAAACAGTTGATCCTGACTTAATTATCCGTGACATGGCTGAACTTCGTGTTGGTGCGCCTGTAGTTCATCTGCAATTTGGTGTAGGACGTTATCAAGGATTACAGCATATAGAATCCAATGGGATTGCGAGTGAATTTTTAGTCCTAACCTATGCAGGCGAGGACAAGATTTATGTTCCTGTGACCTCACTTCACTTAATTAGCCGATATACTGGGGTTGATAGTGAACATGCCCCCTTACATAGACTCGGTTCAGATCAATGGCAAAAAGAAAGGAAAAAGGCCGCTGAAAAAATTCATGATGTGGCCATCGAGTTACTTGATCTCTACGCCAAAAGAGAAGCCCAACCTGGACACCAATATCAAATCGATCATAACGAATACGTTAAATTTGCCAGTGCCTTTCCATTTACAGAAACACCGGATCAATTACAGGCAATCGAGCAAATCATAAAAGATATGGAATCCCCGAGACCAATGGATCGTTTAATTTGTGGCGATGTAGGTTTTGGTAAAACTGAAGTAGCGATGCGCGCCGCTTTTGTTGCAGTGCAAAACAATAAACAAGTCTGTATTCTTGTCCCAACTACTTTGCTGGCAGGACAACACTTTGAATCGTTCCGAGATCGATTTGCGGACTTTCCCATTAATATTGAGTTACTTTCACGTTTTCGCTCAGCTAAAGAAACTGAGGCAGTGCTTGCCTCATTAAAATCGGGAACGGTTGATATAGTCATCGGGACTCATAAATTATTTCAAAGCAAGATTGCTTTTAAAAATCTTGGATTGCTTATTATTGATGAAGAACATCGTTTTGGGGTCAAACAAAAGGAGCACATCAAAGCACTACGTACCCATGTGGATATTCTTTCCATGACTGCGACCCCTATTCCTAGAACATTGAATATGGCAATGGCAGGAATAAGGGACATTTCTCTAATGACCACACCTCCAGCGAAACGTCTCGCAATTAAAACTTTTTGGCAAGAAAAAAAGGACCCTATCGTCCGTGAGGCGATACTAAGAGAAATCCTTAGGGGGGGGCAGGTTTTTTTCCTGCATAATAATGTAGAAACCATTGATCGAGTGTGTCAGGATTTACAAACCCTAGTTCCTGAAGCAAAAATACGCTCAGCTCATGGCCAAATGCGTGAACGTGAATTAGAACGAGTCATGTCCGATTTTTATCATCACCGTTTTAATGTATTGGTCTGTACCACCATCATTGAAACCGGTATCGACATTCCCACTGCCAATACGATTATTATTGATCGCGCTGATAAATTTGGTTTAGCCCAATTGCATCAATTACGTGGACGTGTAGGTCGCTCGCATCATCAAGCCTATGCCTACCTACTTACTCCGAATGAAAAATTATTGACCTCTGATGCCGTGAAACGTTTGGAAGCCATTGTCTCCTTGGAAGATTTAGGCGCAGGCTTCACCTTAGCAACCCATGATCTTGAAATTCGTGGGGCGGGTGAGCTTTTAGGAGAAGAGCAAAGTGGCAACATGCAAGCAATTGGATTTAATTTGTTTATGGAAATGCTCGATAGAGCAGTTCATGATTTAAAAGCTGGAAAGACACCTGAATTATCCGCTCCAATGCATCAAGGACCCGAGATCGATTTACGAATCAGTGCGATTATTCCTGATGAATACATTCCAGATATCCATAATCGGCTGATTATGTATAAACGAATTGCCAACGCAAAGACCAAAGAGCAGTTGCATGACTTACATGTTGAATTGATTGACCGATTCGGTTTATTACCTCATCAAGTCAAGCATTTATTATTGATTACGGAATTAAAATTAAAAGCCGAAAAAATGGGAATTCAAAAAATCAGCGCCGGCTCGCAACAGGGAAAACTGGAGTTTTCTGAAAATCCCTCCATTGATCCTGGCGTTTTGATTCATTTGATTCAAGTTCATGCGAAAAGATATCAAATGGATGGTCCTCAACGCTTACGATTTAACCTAGACAGTACTGATTCGGAAGGACGAATTTTTGAGATTAGTTCTCTACTCAATAAATTATCAGGTAAGGACGCCCAATAACCAAAGCATTCTCTGTACGATGAACCCTAAGAAAAGAGAACAACTCTAGAACCTGGATACAGTCCTTTTGGCTGTATCCAGGATTAGCAAGTATCCTCATGTTACTGAATCGCAAGAAATACGAATATCACAGGTTAAAGCCCCAAATAATGTGGATTTTAACTAGTCCCACCGACGGTCAAAGCATCTATTTTTAGAGTAGGTTGACCGACACCAACAGGAACGGATTGTCCCTCTTTACCGCAAACGCCAATTCCACGATCTAATCCCAGATCATTTCCAATCATACTGATTTTTTTCATCACGTCAGGCCCATTGCCGATTAAGGTTGCTCCTTTAACTGGTGCAGTAATCTTACCATTCTCAATGAGATAAGCCTCACTTGCAGAAAATACAAATTGACCAGAAGTAATATCAACTTGTCCCCCTCCAAAATTCACCGCATACAAGCCACGTTGTACAGAACGAATAATTTCTTCGGGGTCATGTTGCCCTGCCAACATGTAGGTATTGGTCATTCTGGGCATGGGTACGTGTGCATAAGATTCACGTCGGCAATTGCCTGTGGATTGCATGCCCATCAATTTGGCATTCAACTTGTCTTGCATATAATTCACCAAAACGCCATTATCGATCAATGTAGTGCATTGCGATGGAGTTCCTTCATCATCAATAGTGATGGAACCTCGTCGGTCTTTCAATGTACCGTCGTCAACTACCGTAACACCTGGTGCAGCCACTTGTTGGCCAATACGCCCCGAGAAAGCAGATAATCCCTTGCGATTAAAATCACCTTCCAAACCATGCCCGACGGCTTCATGCAATAATACGCCTGGCCAACCTGGTCCCAAAACGACAGGCATTGTTCCTGCAGGTGCCGGTTGGGCCTCCAAATTAATCAATGCTTCGCGCACAGCTTCTCGTGCATAGCTTAGAGCGTTGTCTTTTTCGTGAAAGTAGGAATAAGGCACTCGACCACCCCCTCCAGAACGAGCAGACTCCCGTTTTCCATGCTTGTCTTCTACAATAACGCTCACGTTGATACTGACCAAAGGTCTCACATCTGCAATCATTTGCCCATGCATTCCAGCGACCATCACGACTTCGTAGCAACCACTTAATGAAGCATTGACCTGAATGACGCGCGGATCGATGCGGCGAGCTTCTTTATCAATCGCCTCTAATAAAGCAATTTTCTCTTGTTTGCTCATCCCCTCAATAGGATTTAATCCTTGATAGCGACTGATTGCAGCACTTTGAACTTGAATGGATTGAACGGGTTTGGAACCAGTGAGGGCAATAGAACGAGCCGCATCAGCTGCGCGCAACATCGAAGGAAATAAAATATCATCGCAATAAGCAAAACCTGTTTTATCACCACTAACCGCTCGAATACCCACCCCTCTATCCAAAGAAAAACTACCGCTTTTGACCACAGAGTCTTCTAAGTACCAGGACTCATAGCTGCAACTTTGGAAATAGAGATCCGCATCATCAATATGATGGCTCATCATGGTTCTAAATAATTTTTCTATACCCGTCTCATCTAATGATGCAGGAGCTAGTAAAATTTTTTTTGCTGTAGTAAGGGCTTCTGTCATTTAATCATTACCTTTTTAATAAAACTGTTATTCATAGAGTTTAAACTCTATTATAAGTTTAATACATGGTGTTCCAAACAGGGGAAATTTCGACGTAATTCGTGCTGATTTTGTAAATCGATCTCTGCCGTCACTACACCCACACCTATTTCATGCTGTGTCAGGACTTTACCCCAAGGATCAACAACCATGCTATGACCAAAAGTACTCCGCCCATTTTCATGCCGCCCGCCTTGGTTGGCTGCTAAAACATAACAAAGATTTTCAATCGCTCGGGCTCGCAACAATACTTCCCAATGAGCAAGACCTGTTACGGCTGTAAATGCAGAAGGGACGGTAAACAATTGCGCTCCTTTGAACATCAGGAGTTGATAAAGTTCTGGAAAACGTAAATCGTAACAAACCGTCAATCCAATTTTTCCAATCGGAGTATCTACTAGAGCCAAATCATGCCCGCGCTCAATAGACATCGATTCTTTATATGCCTCTCCTGCTGAGACGCTTACATCAAATAAGTGAATTTTATCGTAACGCGCAGCGCACTTACCTTGGGCGTCATAAACCAAACAACTCGCACGTACTTTAGAGCCCATACCTTTAAGAGGGATTGTTCCGGCAATAATCCACAAACCGAATTTTTTTGCCAATTGACTGATTTTTTCTTGTATTGGACCTACACCAAAAACTTCACCAATCTGCAATTTATCGGTTTCATGAAGCCCCATAAATGCGAAATTTTCAGGCAAAAGTACCAGTTCTGCCTGTTCGTCACGGGCTTGCTTAATCAGTTGTTCCACTTGTTGTAAATTCTCAGCAACATGTGCTGAGGAAACCATTTGTACTAATGCTGCCCGTGCCATAATAAATCCTAAAATTTTGACTTAAAAACGGTCGAAACATATATCCAAAGTAGCCTGCGTACAGCGAATTGCCCCTCATCACAACGGTAAGGAGCGATAAGGGGGAACGGCGCTGTAACCGGTTTACAATACTACTATAGTACTATAGAACCTCAAAACAAAAATACTTTGTTTTAAAACTTGAAATATAGGAAACTAACCCATAGATATGCTAGACTAAATATAAACATAGAGGAGCTTCAAACAATGAACCGAAATGATGTCACCATCCTTACACGACGTAATGAATCAGTGCTTTCGAGTAATAAGGTACTGCGTAACACTTATCTATTATTAGGTCTGACATTTTTGTTCAGTGCGTTTATGGCAGTTTTATCTCTTACAAGTGGCGCACGTCCCATGAACCCTCTTCTGATGATAGTTGGTGTTTATGGTTTGATGTTTTTGACTCAAGCTTTAAGAAACAGTGTTTGGGGTTTAGTCAGTGTTTTTGCCTTTACCGGCTTCCTGGGGTATACCTTAGGACCAGTACTTAGCGCCTACATTAGTCATTTCAGTAACGGCCCACAATTAATTGCAACGGCCTTAGGCGGTACTGGTATCATTTTCTTTGCTTTATCTGGTTATGCATTAACAACGAAAAAAGATTTTAGCTTCCTGGGCGGATTTCTTTTTGTAGGTATGATGGTCGTTTTATTGGCGATGATTGCAGGAATTTTCATTCACATCCCTGCTTTGCAATTAGCCATTTCAGCTGCTTTCATACTGATTTCTTCAGGATTAATTCTCATGCAAACCAGTGCAATTATTCATGAAGGTGAAACCAATTACATTTCAGCTACAGTAGGTCTTTTTGTATCGATTTATAACTTGTTCGTCAGCTTGCTTAACATATTAGGTGCGTTTTCAGGCCGCGACTAGTTATCCATTCTCCTCTACCTGAATCCCGGTTAGTTTTTTTGCCGGGATTTTTTTTGTATTTTTGCAAGACTTGAAGTGGTCAATAAGATATAAAAGGTACGAACCACCACGTGTTGCTGATTTATGCTCCCTCAATAGCCTAACTAAAGCCTATCACAAGCAACAAAAATAAAACGTATCGTCCAATTGTTGAATAAAAACGCAGAATTAATTATAATCTACCATTATTTACTTTTTTTTAAAAAAATGGCTATTAGTCAAAAAATGATTGAGGAGCTAGCTCCCAAAATTCAATCAGACTGGTTTTCTGTTCAAGGTAACGTTGCCGACAGCATCGTGGACCAAACGAATTCCCTCCCTTGCTGGCAATTTAGAATTAGTATTAAACCTAATCGAAAAAATGCCTTAAAAGCTCTGAAAGCGCTCGCCACCATCAAACAATTTCAAACTAACTTTCATCCAGAATTTAAAGTATTTTTACCCGACGATAACGATAATTTAAGTACATGGGATCCTTCGTTGCATGGAGGAGATAGAGACCAAAGAGGAAAAGAAATTTGTGTTTATATGGAATACTGTCTATCTAAGAACAAGCCTGAATATTATGAGGGGCAAGCTTACCCTAATCCCGCATATTTAAAGATATTAATGTTGAGTATATGGAAAGCCTTGCAAGATGAAGGGGTAGAGTTAGCATACAGCAGTCCTTCTAGAGGCGAGAAGGAGGTTCATTGCGAACAGGAATTTATTACTCCATTTACCTATAGTTCAAATAAGCCGTATAAAAAACGACATGGGATTTTGCATCAGCATGACGATTATAATCCAGAGCGATATCAAGACCCATTAGAAAGCGTTTCGATTAGTTTGAAAGATTTACAAGAGTATCGTATTCATCCACTAGGAGTGGTTAAATCTGCGCAGCGATTAATTTACCATTTTCAGCATTATCGATTAAGAAAATCAGAAACAGATAAGGAGCTCAAAGAACTCCTACACTCGGCGAAAGAAAATGCTGAGAGTACAGACAAGGTATTTAATGATTATCAAGAAGTGGTTCAAGTATTAAATAATCTACTTAGAGAACAATCAAGCGTTAGTCTGGAAAAATTAACAAACGATTACATTCAACTTTTAAAAGAAAAGGAAGTATCATTATCACTTCCATCTGAAGCGACATTACCTGAAAAATCTTTCTCAAAACATCTTCAAATATTAATGGCCTTGGTACAATTAGAAGATAAATCCGAGGTTAATATTAGATCGAAAATTTTCAACTATTTTCCGGAAACAATAAAGACTGAAATGAGTGCCGCGAAAGATCCGGAATTCTATAGCCTATGTATCCAGAACTTAGTTAAAGATATAAAAAGATCACTGGATAATGAAAAAAGATTAAGCGTTCTAGAAATGATGGAACTTAATCCTGAGTTAAATCAAGAAGATTGTGAAACAGCTTTTGACTACTACCCGCAAAGGTTCCAGACAATATATCAAAAACTTGTTCATTCTGAGAATGAAAAAATGGCTATTTTGAAGGAATATAAACGCTTTCTTTCATTACCCAAAATAGCGAGCTTTCCCGGTTCTTATAGTGAAATCACTTATGAAATAAGTGATAAACTGAAACAAGCAAGAGCAATTTTAGATGATTATACAAAAAGTAACTCTTGGATAAGTAGAGTTATTCATGCTCATTGGAATAGACATCATGTAGTTGATGTTAATAAAATTGTGAAGGCACTCGATACAGGAGAAATTTCCTCTATGGAGGAATTATCAGTTCGTCTGGCTAAAATCCCCTTGAAAAATCCTAAGGGTTCTTTAGCAAGACGCATGGAGTTTATTTTATTGCCTTATGCTCAAAGTTTAAACTATCCAAAAGACCAAAACGACAATGAAGAGCGTTTGTTGCTATCATGAACCATTAATCTTGAAAGCACTAACACGTCGAACAAAGGAAATGTTTTATCAATAAAGAAAGATCACAAAGAAAATCATATCTTGGTGACGATTTATGAAAAACGATTATTAACTTTGTTGCCAGGTAGCTTTCGCCCTGAATAGTTCGGGCAAATCATCTACAGTCTTTCTTATCTCTTGAGGTAAGGCAAACAAATCACGAGATTTTTGGTAATACACACCTAATGGAACTGGATAATCTGGAAAAGACAACGAAGCAAGACGCATTGCTGCATTGAAATTGCTGGGGTCATGATGATAAATATCCTCTGCATCAGCTGGGGCACAGATCAATTGCTCATCTTTTACCAGCAATGCCTTGTCTTTTTGTACGCCAAATAGCAAGGGTTGCCCTTCTTCCAATACCACTGTATTTTCGGCTCGATTACTTTTAACCGCAAATTCATCAAAAGCACCATGATTGAAGATATTGCAATCTTGATAGATTTCTACAAATGAACAGCCCTGATGTTCCTGGGCTTTTCTTAAGATAGTACTCAAATGAACAGGATCTTTGTCTACTGCACGAGCTACGAAGCTTGCACCAGCCGCTAACGCTAAGGTCAGGGGATTTACCGGTTCCGTTGCTACCCCCTTAGGAGAAGTTTTGGTTACTTGGCCTTTTTGTGATGTGGGTGAAAATTGTCCTTTAGTTAAGCCATACACCTGATTATTAAATAATAAAATATTAACATTGACGTTACGACGTAAAATATGAATTAAATGATTACCGCCAATACTTAAAGCGTCACCATCTCCGGTAATTACCCAAACGCATAAATCGTCACGAAGTGCCTTTAATCCAGTTGCAACTGCTGTGGCTCGGCCATGAATGGTATGAAATCCATACGTATTCATGTAGTAAGGCAATCGTCCTGCGCATCCTATACCTGAAATAAAAACATGCTGTTCTGGAGCGAACCCTAAATCAGGCAACATTTTTTGTAACGCCATTAAGATGGCATAATCACCACAGCCAGGACACCAGCGAACTTCATTTGCATTAGCGAAATCTTCACGTTTATAGTTATTATTCATAATGGGCTTCCGCTTTGATAGTTTTCACCAGATGACTGACAGTAAAAGGCTGACCATTCGATTGACTTATCACTTGCGCATCAACCAAATAGTTTGCCCGAATAATCTGACATAAATGCCCTGAATTTAATTCAGCAACCAAAACTTTATCGTATTTTTTTACAATAGCGCCTAAATCTTCGGGTAAAGGATTGAGATGACGTAAATGTACATAAGCAATCGCTAATCCTTGTTCCAAGCACTGCAAAACTGCTGATTTTAAGCTGCCGTAAGTGCTGCCCCAACCAATTAAAATGATTGATGCATTGGCATCCCCTTCAATCGTCAAAGGAGCATATTCTCGTGCAATCCCATTAATTTTCTGTTGTCGTAAAAGAACCATTTTTTGGTGATTTTCAGCATCATAACTTACCCGACCCTCTTCACCTTGTTTTTCTAGGCCGCCCAATTGATGAATAAATCCCGGCGTCCCAGGTTTATTCCAGCTACGACTTAAAAATTCATCCCGCGTAAATGGCTTTGGAAAACGGTTAAATTCAATTTGAGGTACTTTTAAAGACGCTGCCTCTGGTATTTTCCACGGCTCCGCTGCATTGGCCAGATAAGCATCCAGTAAAACAATCACGGGAGTCATGTATTTCACCGCCAAACAAAATGCCTCTAGCACTGTATTAAAACAATCTGCTGCGGATTGTGCTGCCAATACCGGTAATGGCGCTTCGCCATGTCGCCCGTAAAGTGCTTGTCGTAAATCACTTTGACTTGTTTTTGTGGGCAATCCTGTAGAAGCTCCTGCGCGTTGTACATCAAGCAAAACCAGGGGTAATTCAGCCACCACAGCCAAACCAAGACTTTCACTTTTTAAATCCAAACCCGGTCCGGAAGTTGTCGTTAAAGCCAATCTGCCACCATATGCAGCACCAATACACGCACAAATGGCAGCAATTTCGTCTTCTGCTTGCAATAACTGCACTCCATAATCAGCTAGACGCGCACATTCATGCAGTATTGCTGACGAAGGTGTAATCGGGTATCCTGAAACTAACATTGGGACTTGCGTTGAAGTTGCAAGTGCGGCAAGTGCTAAGCCTACTGCTTCAACCCCGGTAATTTGGCGATACTCCCCCACATCTCGATTTACTTCGCCCAGCATATAGTCACGGCGCGTTAACTCTAAGGTCATGCCATAATTGTATCCGGCTAATAAAGCCAATTGATTGGCTTGGGCAACCATAGGATTTGCTTTGAATTTTTTGGTAATGAATGCTTCGCACGCTGTTGTGGATAAATCAAATAACCACAGTACCAAACCCAAAACATAAAAATTCTTGGTTTTTGTCGCTTGCGGCTTTGTTAATTCAAGCGAAGATACGGCTTGTAAGGTCTGGGTAATTAAAGGAAATGAAATAATTTGATAATGCTCGGCGCAATTATCAAGAAAGCTCTTGTCCATTCCAGCCCTTTGCCAGTCTTTGTCCTGATAGCTGTCCTCATTGATAATGAGCAAACCACCTTGATTCAAATGTTGCAAAGAATTTTTTAATGCAGCAGGATTTAAAGCAACCAGTACATCAAGGGACTCACCTGCGGTAAAAATAGCATGCTCGGCCATTGCCAGTTGAAAACCAGAAACCCCAGCCACAGTGCCTGCTGGCGCTCGAATTTCTGCAGGAAAGTCAGGTAAAGTCCGTACATCACGACCAGTAAGTGCCGCACTGATAGTGAGTTGTTCCCCCACCAATTGGACACCATCACCTGAATCCCCAGTAATCCGAATTACAATAACGTCAGATGTTGACATAAAGTCTTGCTTCCTGCATGAGTTGACGCATGTGTCTTACTGCCTCTTTCATACCACAAAATAGAGCTCGGGCAATAATCGCATGGCCAATGTTAAGTTCGTGTAATTCATTTATAGCCGCTATGGCTTGTACATTATGATAGTTGAGACCATGGCCTGCATTGACAATCAAATTTAAGCTGGCCGCATATTCCGCAGCGTGTCTTATCCGTTCTAATTCACGCTGTTGTTGTTCCACATCGACGGCATCCGCATAACAACCTGTGTGCAATTCAATCACAGGAGCGCCAACATCTGCTGCAGCCGCAATTTGATCAGGTTCTGGATCAATAAATAAAGAAACTTCACTACCTATAGCCTGCAAACGTCTTACTGCATTTTCTACCGATTTTCGATGTGTGAGCACATCTAAACCACCTTCTGTGGTTATCTCTTCCCGCTTTTCTGGAACCAAACACGTATGTTCAGGTGCAATTTCTTCTGCAAAATCGAGCATCGCGTCGGTTACTGCCAATTCAAGATTCATTCGCGTTTGTAATACTTGTTTAATCAAACGTACATCGCGAGCCTGGATATGGCGTAAATCTTCTCTCATATGTAAAGTAATACCATCAGCACCAGCTTCTTCGGCATCCATCGCAGCTTGAACCGGATCAGGGTAGCGGGTTCCGCGCGCTTGACGTACAGTAGCTATATGATCGATATTGACACCCAGTAATATTGGCTTATTCATGCAACACCTTACTAAATAAAATAAAGAGTATAAGGTCCATCATGGCCTAGAGCAAGAACCCTATTTATTTAAGGTGGGAAGAAAAGTACGGTTTTTCTAGATCCTTTCGTGAACCACACTCTTATTCACACTCATTTATTTTACTTCTGCAAAATACAATGCCCTTGTCTTAATCTCACGCCCACCTAAAAGATGATCTATTGCTTGGCGCATAATTATTTTTGCTGATTTGAGATAGGGCGCTTCGTTTAAATTATCTTGTGCCAATGCAAGAATATGCGCACCAGGTATTCCTCTACTGTCTTCAACAAAGCCTTCACCCGCGACAAATTGATAACATACCTCTTCAACAATCAGATTTGCCGTTCTTGCTTCATGCGTTAATGAAAACGAATAACCACATGCATGAAGTAAAGTCCACTCAAAACGCCTTAACAGGGCTTCAATCATCAATCGCTCCGTGGTCGAAGCAAGACCATTCATAGTAAATAGATAGGCATCAAATAAGGTTGAATCAGAATAGTTAGGGCTTAGTGCATAATAGAGAATTTCATTGACATATAAGCCCGCAAAAAGCGAGCTGCCGTTAAGGTAAAGTGTTGGGGAAATACTTTCAACCGTTTGTGCATAATGTCGCTCATGACGTTCCGAAAGACTCACCCATAAAGGTGTAAACGGTTGGAGAAGGGCTTGCTTTTTAGGGGTGCGCCCCCCTTTATAAAGGCACTGGATCAATCCTAGCTCGCGTGTAAAAAAACTAACTTGAGCACTTGTATCCCCAGACCATTTTTTATGTAAAACCCAAGCCTCTATCGTCTTAGTGGTCATAGCCTAATTGTTTTAATATACGCTCGTCATCCGACCAGCCTGATTTTACTTTGCACCAGCACTGTAAGAATACTTTTTTACCTAATAGCTTTTCCATATCCATCCGTGCATTAGTTGCCATTTCCTTTAATTTTTGTCCCTTATCACCAATAATCATACGTTTATGATTGTCTTTATCTACAAGAATTAATGCATGAATGCGCACAAGCGCGCCTTCATCTTTATAAGATTCTATGTCTACAGTAACAGAATAAGGTAATTCTTGTCCGCAAAAACGGAAAATCTTTTCACGCAATAATTCAGCACATAAAAATTTGATGGACCGATCAGTCAATTGGTCATCAGGAAACAGATGAGGTCCCTCGGGCAGATAATTCCGTAATTGATCTTGCAGATCATCAACTTGGACCCCTGTTTTTGCAGATACAGGAATAATTGCGGCAAACTCATGCTTTTCACTCATTTGCTCTATCCAAGGCAATAACTGCGTTTTGTCATCAATTTTATCTACTTTATTGACCACTAAAATACAAGGTACTTTGGCCTGTTTGACCAAACTTAAAACGTATTCATCTTCTTCTTGCCAATGAGTTCCATCAACTAAAAAAGCAATCACATCCACATCACGCAATACACTTATTGCCGTTTTGTTCATCATGCGATTCATTGCTTTTTTACTTCCCTGATGGATTCCAGGCGTATCGACATAAACAAATTGGTAATCACCCTCAGTACGTATCCCCAAAATACTGTGACGGGTTGTTTGAGGCTTTCTTGAGGTAATGCTGACTTTTTGTTGCAAAATACAATTGAGGAGTGTTGATTTACCTACATTAGGCCTACCAACCAAGGCGATATAACCACAATAACTAGTCATTAAAATAGATTCCTGTTTATTTTTAAAACATTTTATCAGTCACACCATAAAATTTCCAGATTTTGTAGCCGCTCCTACTTGATATTTCATTAAAAAACCAAGTATCCTGTGCAGTATGTGAACAAAGGATGGTTCCGATGTCTGATTTTGTAACGACAAAAGGGCACACACAAATTATCGTTCCCTTAACCATTACCCCCTTTAGCCATCAAGCACTACCCACGGTTACTGGAAGTCCATTCAGCCATGAAGCAGGGGCAGTACTTTATGGGCATTATAATATGGAATACCTCCTCCCTGGAGGTGACAGGCTGCGCTTAATTGCCAACCATGATAAAAAAACCGTGCAGCTTATGTTATTCACCCACCACGACGAACTAATCCAACTTCTTCCAGGAGATCGACCCGCTTCATTAGTTGCTAACATCATCAGCAAAGTTCATCGCTACCGAATACGTTCAGCCAGTTACAGCCATCCTCTCACCTCGGCACAAGAGCAAAAGCTGCGACTCGCAAACGAATGCATTGATTCATTAAAAAAATTGTTAAAGAAAGAACGGAAACTAAGCAGCCAGGATCATGAAGGGCATCAGGCACTAAAAAAACAAGTGATTGATATCATAGGACATTGCTCCAATCAAAATCGCTTAATTTCGACTACTCCCCTCGTATCCGAAGGTAGTCTAGGAGATATTCTTTATGAGGCTCATAAAACGGCGCAAAATCATTCATTCAACCGTGTTTTTTCCGTCTCGCGGCAAGACCAAATGGATTTTAGCCATATCTTAAAAAAACATGCAGCACCACACCCTTGTCTTGTTTGGGACAGCGAACTCCATATAGGCCATAACAGCAAGGATTTAGATGATGCTTTAAGGGTTATCTGTGATTATTATAAATTGTCACATGCAGCAAAGTTGAGCAATGTCCCTGCAAATCGATTTGTCCAGCTTGCTGCTTTTTTTAATAAATTATGGCGAGATGGCCATGATTGGATCAATTATTTATCAATGAATGCCAAGCCGGAACATAAAACCGAGGTATTAAAGCGCTTGGATGGTTTAACAATAACCCAAATAACGCCCTACTACAGACTTCAAGGTTTTCCACAAAAAGGTTATCCCGATTTAAAAACCTTAATTAACCAACTAATCGATAGTTCTAGCGAACCCACATGGGTAAGTAACATAAAAAAAGCAAAAAAAATGCTGAACCAATTACCCCATGGAAGCTGGGCAATTATTGCTAATGAGCAACTCGTCCTGATAAGGCAAGAAAACCAATTGGTGCAAGTTCGTTATTTCATTCATGAGGGGCTTTTCTATCCATTGCCGGAAGGACAAGATTTATATACTTTAGGACAAATTAGTAAACGTCATCTCTATTTACCTGAACGTGTCGGCCTTAAACTTAATGCCTTTTTTTCACGAATACCTCGATTTTTCCATAACTTCTATAAAAGCATGAATCGTTTTATAATTCATGACTTACATGACGATTTTTTCAATCATATCCATGACACACACCTCCCCCCGCAAGATTCCTTTGAGCTAAAAAAACAACAAAAACAGCACGCTAAAGCAAGAAACTCTCTTATTTTGGCCTTAGAAAACAAAGGACTTTTAGCTACGGGACAAACCTTAGAAGAGTTTATTAAAGAACGAATTAGCGACAGCCCTTACATCATTGCACGCTCCAATCATCCGCCCAGTCCCCATGCTTATGACAATCCCTTTCATCGAGCGTTGGAAGTAATACGCCATATTGCCAGTTTTTTTATCGACGTGAGTGAAAGAAATCCCTTGATTGGTACTTTAGCGATGGCTGCCTATGCCTACGGTGGTGGCGCTGTACTTGCTCCCGAATTCCTTAAATCGATTTTAACCAAATTACACTTGCACGGTTTAATCTCAGGCATTGAGCCGACACAAAAATTAGCTCATTGGATGAGTCATGGAACAATTTCTGAAGCAATTTCTGCATCGATAACCTACTGGCAAGGTGTCGTGGCGGGTGGCAACCTGGATAAATTTTTTGTTGAGGCGGTGAATGTACTCAAAGAAGATCCAGCAGAAATTGCCATTATCGCTTCGTTGGCGCTGAGTTTAGGTTATAGTTTGACAAAAGTAATTCCTTCGCTAGGACGCGAAATGGGGGAATTTCCTTATACTAATTACGCTGCATTAGGTGGAAAAGGCGGAGCTGCTATTTACGATACGATCATGCACCCAGGTGACGATTGGTTTTTAGGGACTTGTAAATGGCTATGCAAATTTTTTGTAAACTTAGGGAAACTTGGTATTGCTCCTTTTTTTGAAGGCTACCATTATGGATTTTATGATGGCTTTCTCAAAGGTTTGGGAAAAAGTTGGAGGCTGTTTAAAAATCTCAGCAAGCAAATTTTTGCCGCCAGCATTGATTTTATTTTAGCGCTGCTTACTATTCCACTGCTTGAGGCAAGCGCCCTTTTTATCCATGTCCCCTTTCGTGGGATTACGAATCTATTCACTAAAACACTTGCAATTCTCGGTAACATCAGTGATACAGGCGAATTACTACTTTCCTTTTCTACACGGCCGCCCTCAGAGAATTTTTTAGTCAATTTCCGGTTTTCCCCGCTTTATGGTTTTACCTGGCCATTTGGCCATTTTTCTGATGATCAATTCCTCAATCTCTGCATTAATAGTGTTCGTGTCCTTTGCATACCGCTGTTACAATTAGCCAAAAATCTCCTTATCTTGCCTATTCTTGATTTCATCTCGTTTACTACACGTATCGGGCTTACTCTTTTAAATCCTATAACCCGTATTCTTGCCTATGCTTTAGGCAATATTATATGTACGCTCGGTGAAGTATGGGATCAATCCTTAGGTGTCTTGTTTGCAGCCAGTGCAAAAGGAATCGTTATGGCCTGTAACTGGATCGATAACCAAGCCTGTGCTCTGAAACAAACATTATTATCTTTTATAGAAAGTCAACGTGGTCATTTATACCATTGGGCATTTGCACATGAAGATCTAAAATTGCACACGACTTTAAACGATGCAGAATATTACTCCAGTGATCCCCGACGTTATGAATTGATCCCGCACTCAAGCAGTCATTGTTTGTTACGAACACTTTTGGATAACAGCGGTGACGCACACTTGTTAGAAGACCGCCATAGCCCAATACCTCATCATCCCTCTATATTTCCAGTAAAAAATTCGCAAAGTATTCCGAAAGCTTCTTCCCAAAAAGAGGTAATTAACTATAGTATGTAGGGTACACCTACTTTAAAAACAGCCAAACTTTGGTATTTTATTGACCAGTATTATATAATTATAATAAGCTGTAAGAGGATATATATATGACGCTATCGAAACAATCCCTCTCTGAAGTGCTTACACCCATTGAATATAAAGCCCTGGATAACAAATTAGCTGAATCGATAAAAACTAAGATAGATGATGATCCTAATTCTTCAATAAATCTTAGCCTTTTTGGTCTACAAGATTCTGACAGTTTAAGACGTTTTTTGTTAACCCCTGCTGGAGAAACAACAACGGAGAGGCTTGTTACTGAAAAAGAAAACGAGAGAGCTATTGAAGAATGGCAGCAGCAGCAACTTCAAGAACAAATCCGGATGGAGGAACAAAGAAGGGCCTTTTTCCATTTTCTCATGGAAGAGGATGAAGCAGAAGCTAAAAAAGCTCAAAATGAGTTGATCGCAATGCAACAAGAAAAAACGATGAAAGATGAGCAAAAAGCGCAGCAAAAAGCAACCCCTCCTGAACCAAACAAAGCCACCCAGGAAGCCATTAAAGGTTATGATAATACGATAAAACAGCTTGAAGAAGATCGAAAGGCACTTGAGAACCGTTCAAAAAAGTTAGCACAAGAGAAAAATTTAATTGAAAATAAATATGATGCGATGGAGAAGAGTTTAGACGACGCTCCTAAGTTCGAAGAACAATCAGAAGCAGAGATTCGAGCTGAAATCGAAAAACTCCAAGAACGGGCCAATGAAATCGCTGATGAGATGATGGATCCGAAATTAAAGCTAACCGACGAGCAAGTTTATGCAAAAGGACATCAGCTCAATGCCATCGAATCAAAAATTGCCAACTTGAATGATATAATCGCTACTAAAAAAGAAGGCGGAAAACAATTCGTTGATGCTCAGGGAAAACCCGCTAGCATGAAAGATGCTGCTTTTGTTATTCCTCGAAATAAAGAAATTGTCAAAGATAAAAATGGAAATTATTTTCTAATCAAAAAAGGGGAATCCTTTGATCAGATGACCCCAAGCCAAAAAGAGGAAGCGCAAAAAGCGTTCCAACGTGAGAAAAAGGACATTCAAGTCGTAAGAGATGTTGTAAAAGACACCAAAAAAGAGGCATTAGAATTCAACGCGAAAAGTATTGCAGAGAATGATAAAGCATTACACCTCAATGCACTGAGTCTTGCACAAAACAAAGCAGAAAAAACAATGCTAGAAAACCAGGCGAGGTTAATGCAATCAGCACGTGCCACAGTACAGCAGTCTTTACAACAAAATCCAACGGACAATTTAGCGTTGAAAGCACCTCGCTCCACTCTCACTACCCCTTCAGTTCCATTGCCAACATTAGCTCAAACACCACAATCATCCAAAGTCGGCTCAACTCCAATTCAGACTCCGCAACAAATTTTTAATGCGGCATTTGTCCAAACACTGAATCAAGGACAAAAGCCAGGTACTCAAACAACTTGGGGTAAATTATTTAAATTTGTCGATGAAATTCAAGATCCACGAGTGAAAGAGGAAGCAGATAAATTCCTAACAGATGAGGCCAAAAAAAGCCAATCAAAAGATAAGCCATCTACCCTGGATAATCTAAAGGAAATGTTAAAGCAAACCCCAGTGCCTGAAGTCACCATGAATGCATTCCTGAAGCATATGGCTGCATTTGAAGAAGCCTATAAGGAGAATGTCACCCCAGAACAGGGTCCGATAGAACAACAAAAACGAGAACCCGATACCATATCACCCTCCGCTACGAATATGTAGGGATCTTAGCCGTCGATAACTGAGGAAATCTATCCTGTGAATACTCAATGAGATACTCAGGCTACACTTTAGGGTCTTTTTACAGACCCTAATTGATTCAAAC
The DNA here is from genome assembly GCF_026191115.1 of Legionella sp. PATHC035. Classification (NCBI taxonomy): domain Bacteria; kingdom Pseudomonadati; phylum Pseudomonadota; class Gammaproteobacteria; order Legionellales; family Legionellaceae; genus Legionella; species Legionella sp. PATHC035. The sequence continues at coordinate 652,466 of NZ_JAPHOT010000001.1, forward strand.
TCATTGTCCAGACCGGAATCTTAGCAAAAACGAGTACTGCTCGATTTATAATCGCTATTAATACCAAACTGTAATGGCATCGTCTGACATGACCTGGACAAATAAAAAACACCATAACGGTTAATATTCTCAGTGAAATAAGCTGATAAAATTGCTAAATCATCTTGACGATATTGAGCCTCTTTAAAAAACGTTCCTCTCTCTTACTCATTTAACTTTTTTCAAAAGTCATTAGAATCGGACAAGGCGAAGAAATACTGTCTCTACATTGAGCTACCAAAAGTGATAACGTGTTACGAGCCTCTCTTAACTCATTAATTTTTAGGTTAAGTTTTTCAATACGCTTTTGAGCCATGTCTCTTACACGCTCCCGATCATTATTCGCATCAAAATCTAAGAGTTCTTTTATTTCTTTTAGAGTAAAGCCTGCTTTTTTAGCTAACAGGATAAACCTTAAACGGCTTATATCATTATCACCATAACGTCTTATTTTTCCGGTTCCAAATTGATTGTGACGCAACGGGACATGAAGTAGACCTTGGCGTTGATAATAACGTATGGTTTCAACCCCAACTCCACATAATTTAGCAAATTCACTAATTTTCTTATCATGCATTACTTGACTCCGTACTATGGTACGTACTCTATATTACTATTTTTGGACCATCAATTAAAGGGTATAGAAATGAGCAATCCTTCTATTAAAAAAGCAATTCTGTATCGCATGGTGATGAAACATCACGTTTGTCCCTATGGCCTTAAAGCTAGAGATTTATTGAAGCGCCAAGGTTATGAGGTGGAAGATAATTGGCTATCAACACGTGAGCAAGTCAATGCGTTCAAACAAAAGCACGATGTGAAAACCACACCTCAAACTTTTATCCATGGAGAGCGGATTGGGGGTTATGATGATTTGCGACGTCACTTTAAGAAGAAGTTCAGAGATCCTAAAGAAAAAAGTTATCGACCAGTCATAGTACTTTTTGTAATTACTGCGATGATGGCAACATCAGTGAGTTACGCGTTCTTTGGGAACCTGTTTACTGTTAGTGCTTTGGGCTGGTTTATTGCTTTTAGCATGGCAGTTCTTGCTCTATTAAAATTACAGAATATCGAAAGTTTTTCAACGATGTTTCTAAACTATGATCTTTTGGCTAAACGTTGGGTTCCTTACAGCTATATTTATCCATATGCTGAGGGTTCGGCAGGCATATTAATGATTTCAGGAACACTCAATTGGTTTTCCATTCCCGTTGCCTTATTTATTGGAACGGTAGGTTCTCTTTCTGTGTTTAAAGCCGTTTATATCGACAAACGTGAGCTAAAATGCGCCTGTGTGGGGGGCGACAGTAACGTACCTTTAGGATTTATTTCACTCACTGAAAACTTGATGATGATTGGAACGGCTTTATCCATGTTGATTATGTAATTCAACTAATTTATCGATTAGGAGTATATATGAGCACTTTATCCACGGTATTCTTATTCAGTTTGCTCTCTAACAACTCTTTGACAGGCCTAATACCCATCATCACTAAGCTCCAGGAGACAAGGTAACCTGTCTTTTTGGAGCCTAATGCTTGGACATAATCCTTTTTTACCAAGATCCCGGTCGAGGGTCTAATTAATATCCTTAATTTCTTTAACTAAGAATCATTAATATACTTGCCAATACAATCTAACTCTTCTAACATTAAACTTTACGCTCATATGAAACAAAGTTTACTAAAAAATACTATACATCACCGTAGGACTCACTATGATCTTAGATAAGTTACTGGGCAATCAATCTGTAATTATATCACTGGATGTAGACAATTTTTTGTTTGAACGATTACAACAAATTAAAGATGCTGGTTTTGACTTGGTTGAAATTAATTCAACTGATCAAAAATTATTAGCTCAAGCAGTTGCCCGCTACCCATCTCTTAAAATTGGTGCTGGCGGTGTGATTGATACCCAACAACTTGAAAATTGTTATCAGGCAAGTGTGCATTTTGCAACTAGCCCTGGTTATTTACCCGAAATTGCACAAACAGCCAACGTTTACTCATTCAATTACCTACCCGGAGTGGCTACCATTTCAGAAGCAATGGCAGTGATGAGTCTTGGTTACACGCATGTTCGCCCGTTTCCCGCGGATTTGGCTTTTTGTACCCTTTTAAATAAATGCCTTCCTCATCTAAAATTATTTCCCGCTGAAATTGAATGGGAAGAAGCAGAACATTTCCTGAATTTACCTGCAGTAGCCGCAGTGAGTATCCATAATCCAGATACAAAACAGCTCAATGCGCTTACAACAAGCATTTTGGCCTAGCTCTATTTTACGCAGGATGAATAAGCCTTGGTGAACGGTCCAAATGTGGTCGTTCCTTGGTATAAGCTGTCCATTTGCCCTCTAAAAAAAATTAATAATAGTTCCTTAATGTTGAAGCACTTATAATAAACAATAAGTAATATTATAGGCTTTGATTCTATGCTTACTGATACGATATTGGATAAAGCAGCAGCTACTCTTTCGAGTTTTGGTGAAAAAACTAAAATAGATTCAGACTTTGCTAAATACAAAAAAGGCATTAAAAATGCTCTAATTGGATTTATAAAGCACAGCAAAGAACAATTGCCACTTGACCAACAGTTGGCATTTATTGGCAAAGAAATGGAGGACAAGCCCAATAATATGTCTGCGACAATTGATGAGCAAAGTGATAAAAAGCGTACGTGGACCCTAGCTTTTGCTTTAGCCGCATTGGCAATAGAACGTAAAAATGATCTCCCCAAAGATCATCAGGAAATCACCCCCATTGATACCCTATTAGCTGGATTAAGCAATGGGTGGGTCAAGGGATTTAATTTTAATACAGTAGCTACTCATAATGTTCTAAATGGAATGAAAGATTGGATTCAAAAATATGATATCAGTCAATGTAATCAAACCAGGCATGAAACTTTATTAACGCTTTACGCTGCGGCATGTGCATTTGAAGCAAAGATATCAAGTGCAGGACTCCTAGCAAGACCCTATAAAAATGACATACTCATAATAAAAACTTTGATAGCGACTAAGTTTACTGAATTAAAACAACAATTAGAACGTGAAAGCAAACAAGCTAAACAAATCAATGACGCCTTTCAAAAACTGATCTCAAAGGAAGAAGTTTTATATCAGCAGTTCAAAGAGCAATTAGTCCTTTTAAAAAAACAACAAGAGCAAAAACAGCAAGAACTGGATACATCAGAAGAACAATGTGCTCGAATAGATAAATTACAACAATTGTTAAATAAGCAGCCATCAGAGGGCAACGATAAGGAAAAAGAAGAACAAGAAAAAATGAAGCTATTTTGGAAGGAGTATCCTACGCAAGCAAAATTCGATCAGCTTTTAGCCGATCTTGAGGTACCAAAGCAAGAAAGACCTGGATGGCAACTCTATTTTAATTACCAACACGGCTCATATCTGAAACAAGCTGCAGCGGCATTTTGGACCGGGAGCTGGGGACCTTCTAAGGGTTGGGGTGGAATTGCAAGTAACACGATTTCTGTGAACGTTCTCCTCAGCAAAAGTAACGCGGCTAAAGAACCTCTTAACGCCATTCAACCTCAAATTAAAAAGCACAAATTAATTCCGGCTGGAGAAAGACCTTGTCAACTGATTGACGATATAGAAAAAGAATTAAAAAATTTGACCGGATTAAAAAAGATGGAAATGGATTCGCTCAAAGCCGAACTTTTAGACGTTATGGAACACAAAAAAACCAATATCTTAGAGAAAATAAATAGTGATATTGAAGCCTTTAAAAAAAATTTAGAACAACAAAAAGAAACGGTTAAATCGCTCAAAGAAATTCATAAAAAAATTGAACTAATGAAAAAACATGCAGATTGTACTGATGTTGAAAAATCTTTTGGACTATTTCTGAATGAAGCCGTAAGTACTCTGAGCTACACCCAACAACCTTTGCCGTCTCACCTATCCACCGCCGAGAAAATATTGGCCTTAGATAAGTCAATAGCTAGAGCATTAGATAACGTACAAGGACTTCAACTGAGTCTGAATCATATGGTAAAGGCATCTCGCAGCCAAGAATCGAATGTTATTCAATTAGTGACTGAATTTGTCAAATCCAAAGAGGCTACATGGGGTCATACCCTATTATCTTTTTTTTCCCCCACTTATAGAACACTGTTTGATGAGTTAAAGAAAGCTGTAACTTTAAACTCCCCAGAAGAACGTTTTAATCAAGTAAAAGCAGTGTTAGGAATAACATACGATACAGCAAAAAAGAAAATCAATAGTCAATTCCAAGAATTAAAAGAAAAAGCAGAAGAAGCCCTATGTGAGGAAATACCCGTTTATAGACAAAGCTCTTAAGAAAAAAGGAATTGGCCCCAAATTTAGAGTGCCTATAAGCAAGGCTGCAAGCCGGAAAGAGCCTTATTCTTTGAACTGTTTATATTTTTTAATGAACTTTACCTGTTTCTATTTATAAACAGATTAGGACTCCTGTTTATTCACTAATAGATCCAAAAGAAAGAATCCAGCACCGATACAAATCGCGCTGTCAGCAACGTTAAAAGTAGCGAAATGATGATGTTTATAATAGACATCGAGAAAATCAATCACATAACCATGATAGGCCCTATCGAACAAATTACCCACTGCCCCCCCTAAAATGAGGCTGATTCCGGCTAAAAGTAATTTAGCCTGGCTTGCAGTACGATATAACCAAATGGCAAGTATCGTACTTACGATGAGACTAAAACCGGCAAAAAACCATCTGTGCCAATCTCCAGCACCGCTTAAAAAACTAAATGCCGCACCAGAATTATAGGCCAGGGTCAGGTTAAACATGGGAAAAACAGGCAATGGTTTATACGGAGTTAGAAGTACCCCTACCAAGTATTTGCTTGCTTGATCAAAAACAATTACTGCAAAACTAAGTAAAAACCATGGCCATTTTTTCATATAAATTGCCTCATTTCCTCTTGACCACTAATATTACCAACACACCGTAAACACAACTCAGGATGCTGACTGTCTTGACCAACATCAGGTCTTCGGTGCCAACAACGAGCACATTTTTCATGCGAACTTGCAGAAACGGCAATGGACACACCATAAGGCGTAGTAGATAATCCAGCTGGAACTGAGCTCTTGGGATGTACGATTGCCCCAGAGGTGATTAATAAAAAGCGCAATTCCTCGCCCAAACGAGTGAGCTTAGGTAGAACTTTATCGTCTGCATATAAGGTAACCTCAGCAGCTAAGGCAGAACCAATTTCTCCTTTTTGGCGCGTTTCTTCGAGAGCCTTATTGACCTCGTCACGAATTAAATGCAGTTCGTCCCAGTCCGCCATATTCACATCGTCTATTTTGGGCCACGCATCATACCATAGCTCGGTAAACACGGACTCTTGATTGTAACCAGGGATATAGCGACCTATTTCCTCGGCAGTAAAGGACAATATCGGTGCAAGCCAAAGTGTAAATGCACGAACTATATGATACATAGCAGTTTGGCAAGAACGTCTCGCTTTACTTTCTTTTGCCGTGGTGTATTGTCTGTCCTTAATCAAATCAAGATAAAAACTTCCCATATCTACCGCACAGAAATTATGAATTTTTTGATAGATAATATGAAATTGATAGCCTTCATAGGCTTCTATAATTTCTTCTTGTAACCCTTGGCTGCGTTTTAATGCCCATTTATCTAATTCCAAAAGATCTTTGTCTTGCACGCAATCCACGGCTGGATCAAAATCGAATAAATTCGCCAACAAAAAGCGCGCGGTATTACGAATTCTTCGATAGGCATCTGCATTTCGTTTGATAATTTCATCCGAAATACTCACTTCATGACGATAATCTGTCGACGCTACCCATAAGCGCAATATGTCAGCACCATGCTGATTGACGAGTTGATCTAAAGCAACATAATTTCCTTTGGATTTAGAAAGCTTTTTACCCTCAGCATCCACAGTATAACCATGGGTCAATACCGTTTTATAAGGAGCGACTCCATACATGGCTACTGAAGTAGTTAGTGACGAGTTAAACCAACCGCGATGCTGATCGGAACCTTCAAAATAAATGTCTGCGGGAAATGCCAATGCATTATTTTGCTGCAAAACACAGAAGTGGGTTACACCGGAATCGAACCACACATCCATAGTGTCATTAATTTTGTCATAAAACTCGGCATCATCCCCTAGTAGATCTCTTTTATCCAATTCAAACCAAGCATCAATACCAGATTTCTCAATAACTAACGCAATCTTTTCAATGAACTCCAGGGTATTTGGGTGCAATTCACGAGTCGTGTTATGAACAAACAAAGGCATAGGGGTTCCCCAAGCTCTTTGTCTTGATATACACCAGTCAGGCCTATTTTCGACCATGTTGCTGATACGCGCTTTCCCCCAATCAGGAACCCAAGTTACTTTCTCGATTTCGTTAACAATATGCTCTCTTAATTGACTTTTATCCATAGAGATAAACCATTGAGGCGTAGCCAAGAAAATCATGGGTGATTTATGTCGCCAGCAATGAGGGTAACTGTGTCTAATATTTTCTTTCGCTAAAAGAACACCTTTTTCAGCCAAAACTCCCAAAATGGTGTCATTCGCTTTTAATACAGAAAGTCCAGCAAACAAAGCTACATCATCAGCAAAACAACCATTTCCTTTAACAGGATTAATTAAGGGTAAATTATAGGCTTGTCCTACCAGATAATCATCTGGACCATGAGCAGGTGCAGTATGCACACTTCCAGTACCTGATTCAGTTGTAACATGCTCCCCTAGTATGACGGGTACAACTCGATCATAAAAAGGATGTTTTAATTTCAAATGCTCAAAAGCTTTTCCCTTTGCCGAGCCACGAATAGCATATTGACTCATCTGATAACGGGCCATCGCAGATTCGACCAAATCGGTGGCAAGAATCAAATAAGAATCGCCTGTATCGACTAAAGAATAATCAATTGCTGGATGCAAGCATACCGCTTCGTTAGCAGGTAAGGTCCAAGGCGTAGTAGTCCAAATAGGCAGGCTTAGCGGTTTTGTTTCTGCGTTTACATTAAATAGGTCAATAAACTCTTCAGGCTTTACTGCAAAAAAAGCGACATCGATTGATGGTGAAGTCTTCTCATCATAGTCGACCTCAGCTTCTGCCAAGGCAGAACCGCAATCAATACACCAATGTACGGGTTTAAAGCCTTGTTGCAAATGGCCGTTTTTGATCATCAAACCGAGAGCGCGTACGATATTGGCCTCATAGCGAAAATCCATAGTTACATAAGGATTATACCAATCTCCAAAAACCCCGAGTCGTTGAAATTCATCACGTTGGATGTCGATTTGACTGGCAGCATACTCACGACATTTAGCACGAAATACCTTGGCGGATACCTTATCGCCAACACGACCTATCTTTTTCTCTACATTGAGCTCTATAGGCAATCCATGACAATCCCATCCAGGGACAAATGGTGCATCATATCCGCTGAGTGATTTGGATTTAATGATAATATCTTTCAGAATTTTATTTAACGCATGTCCGCAATGTAAATGACCATTTGCATAAGGAGGACCATCATGCAAAATAAAACGCTTACTTCCAGCACGTGCTCTACGAATTTGTTCATATACCTTTTTGGTCTGCCAATTGGCCAAAACTTCAGGCTCTCGAGTAGCCAAGCTTGCCTTCATTGGAAATGAAGTATTCGGAAGATTTAATGTATCTTTATATTCTGCCATAAGGTTCACTCTGCGAAATCGTTAAATTTTGGTGATTACTCACCCCAAATCAGGGTACAGCCCCATTGAGTGCTTCTCGAATGAAACGAATAGTGCACACCGCATCATCCGTTAAAATATTTTTCATTCAGCTTGCATTCAAATCGACACCCAGATTTTGATATTGAGGTAGTTCATTATAATCCCTGAGGAATTCTTTAGCTGCCGCAATATCATCATAAATCTGCGCAATTAAAGCATCCACTGAAGTGAATTTAACCTCATCACGCAATTTGTGCAAGAAAAACACCTGCAATAATTGGCCATAAATTGACTGATCAAAATCAAACAGATGCACTTCCAAAATATTCTTGCTTCCATCCACTGTCGGGCGACGTCCGACATTGGCTACGCCATACACTATTTTGGATGCGATTCGAACTTGAACTACAAATACACCCTGTAAAGGCAACGAAGTACGATGAAGCGCAAGATTTGCCGTAGGAATTCCCCACTGACGCCCGCGACCGTCCCCATGTAATACACGACCACAAATACTATACAGCCTACCTAAATACTTTGCTGCTGTATTCATATCACCATGCTGTAAGGCCATTCTAATTCGGGTTGAACTAATTCGGTCTTCATTAATGCAAAAGTTTGAATAAATACTCACATCACAGGCTTGTTCTGCACCAAGTTTCATTAATAAACTCACATCCCCTTCCCTGTTTTTACCAAACCGGAAGTCTTCACCGATCAGAAGATGTTTCACATTTAATATAGAAAATAAATAAGTGCGGACAAACTCAGTGGCTGTTGTTTGCGCTAATGCATTATCAAATTTAATACAGTACACATAATCGATCTGACATGAACGCAATACATCCAATTTCTCTCTTAAGCTCGAGAGTCTTGCGGGCGCTTTCTCCTGTTGAAAGTATTCTCTGGGCTGAGGTTCAAATAAAATAAGGACCAAAGGCAACTTTAAGTGATTTGCTTTGTTTCTTAAAGTCTTAAGAAGATTTTGATGGCCCAAGTGCACCCCATCAAAATTACCAATAGTAGCGACCACGCCTTTATCAAAAGCAGAAAAATGTTGAATGCCGCGCAACAATTTCATATATAGTTCAATCGTGTAACTCCGAATCCAATAGTATACTTGTTTTCTACTCTATTGAGAAATAATAAGAGAAATTCAAAATGGGATATTAGTGGCTATTGGTTACCTGGATTCTTTTGTAGCCCGGATTAGCGCAGCGTGATCCGGGAATCGACATGAATGACCTCTAAATCCCCGGATTACGCTGCGCTAATCCGGGCTACAATGCATTCAGGCTACATTCCGTCAATATTAGTATTATGCATGCTTCTCTTTCGTATGCTTCTCTGGTGTAATTGAGCGGACAATCAAAACATCACATTGAGCACCATGTAAAATGGAATTTGCTGTGGAACCTAACAATAATGAAAGACCATGTTTGCCATGACTACCGGTGACAATCAAGTCAATTTGTCGCTCTTGAGCCACTCTTAAAATTTCATTTTTAGTGGAACCAAATTCAATAAATCGGTGTTTTGCATCTACTCCCAATTTTTGACCCAATTCATTGAGCTCTTTTTCAGCTTGCTCACGAATGGATAATTCAACCTCAGCAAACCCGGCAAAACCAGGATAAGCATAAGCAGGAATGGGTTCTACGACATGAACTAATATCAAGTCAGCACCATTCTCATCAGCAATTTTTTTTGCCTTATGCGCTGCTATAATACCAACTTCATCAAAGTCAGTAGCAAACAATACCCTCTTATACATCATTTTCTCCTTAAAATTCTGATGTCTATCTATAGACTAGCAGATTTAAAATTAATTGCATTACAAATAGAGCACGTTTGAGCTCATAACCATAAACTCCCGAAAAAACTCCTATTTTTTTATATTTTTGAAGGCCTAGTACCGGCTCTTAATAAAACCTTAATGTTTTTTATTAAACTTATCAACCAAACTTCGTGCAGTTTTTTTTTCAACAATCGATTAGGAGTTTTTATGCCTAAAGCCTTCACCCATTTATGCAAAAAAGTTAATCTTAGTTTGTATAATGATACCTTGACTGTATATCCCAAACCCGATTTATCAAAAAGTCTTCCCATTCCACCTGTAAAAGATGAACTAAGCTTACTTTTTCTCATATTATTTTCTCAAATGGATTGTGTTAGCGCCGAAGTTGATCACTTCTTTATGGAACGAAAAAATGAGTTAGGAGTCTATCGCTTTGTACATCGTGATGACCCCGATCATTATTTGTATCATCAAGACAGTTTTAAAATGGATGATAATCATTATCATGCTCAATTTTCTGTATCGATTGATGAAAAAAAATTAGACAGTATTTTAACTACATTTGAGAAATACTCTATTATTTCAAATGATGAACATACTCGCTTCCTCCAAGCATATCATGATGCGAATACTCTTACTCAAGTGACTCAACAAACTTTAGAGAGTACTCCAGTTGCCCTTGTTCTGAAACCAGTTGCCGTTGCTCCCAAACCCATTGCAATTGATTTGAAACCAGAGTTAACTGTTCCGAAAAAAGAATATACCTTTGGAGGGTTTAAAAAAGGATTCTTTAATTCTAATTCAGAGCCAGAACAAAGTACTCTCGTTCATTCGATTACGATAAACAACAGTCTGTTCCATTAAAAATCTTTGGCCTTTGGGTTGAGCTTTTAAAATTCAACGTGTCATTTTTTTGGCGCGTTGAATTCATCCTTTACATCAATCTTATTTCCTCATTAATTAATCCTTTCAAGTATTGAGGCATAAAATAAATCCTAAGATTAGACCAGGGTGCCAATGCAAAATAATTCTCAATAGCAGGATTTTCGCCTTTGATCAGTCCAATGCGAAATATTCGCACCATAACACCTGGCACATCAGAGAGGATGCACGCTATGCTTGGAATTAAAGAGTCTTCTTTCAGGTTATGCCGTGCGAAAGAATAGCGCTGAGGTTAATCCAAATTTTTATCTCTCAACTGAATGCGTTCTTCAGCTTTGGCAATTGCCTTGCGAATGGCTTGAGCTTCTTCTGATTGCTCTGGTGCCAATTTTAATAAACGCTGCCAATAACTTATTGCATCTTCATAGGCATGACTGACAAAAGCATCCATCGCAAGCATCGCGAGGGCATCCGCCTGGTTGGGATTATTTTTTAATAATCGTCTAAATAGCTCAGTAATCTGCTCAGTAAATTGCTGATTATTTAATACCCACAAACTGTGCGCATAATTCACTGCAAATTGTTCATCATCCGGATTAAACTGATAGGCTTTAGCAAAAGCATTCACTGCATTTTGCTTGTCATTTTGGCTACTGTATAAACGCCCTAAAAGATACCAACCCTTAGCACTCTCAGGACTATCATCCAATTTTGCTTTTAATTTATCGATTAATTCTTGAGGACTCTTAACCGATTCCAATATTTTTTTAGCTTGTTCCTGGGACTTCAGGTGGTGAACATACTGCTGCCAACCGCCAAAACCGCCCCAATAAAAATATGCCGTAAATGCCATCAAAAACACAGTAGGAAACAAGAGCAAACTGGCAATAAAACGGCGTCTGAATGGAGAAACCATGAAAATACAAGCTAATCCAGTTAGAGCGGCTAAGGCTCCCAACAACCACCATTCATTCATAAAAAATCACCAATTCAAAAATAATCAGGGCTAAAGACCCTGATACACGATTTAATGCCTTTTCCGTGGGACATAGAATTCGATAAAGAGTTCCATTAGAACAAATAAGCGTGGGACAGGCTAACTCCGATTTGGTTACAATCAGTGGATTGATTAGGTCCTTTCCCTCTCTCGCATTCGAAAACAAGTCCGCCAAAAAATAACAAACCCTAATACTAAAAATAAAATAGGTCCAAACCACAATAAATAAGTTACTGCCTTAACCGGGGGGTTAAACAATATAAAATCGCCATAACGAGCAGTCAGATAATCACTGATTTCAGAATCACTCTTCCCTTCCTTTACCATTTGATACACCTGGGCACGCAAGTCTTTGGCCAATTCTGCATTAGAGTCGGCCAGATCTTGATTTTGACAAACCAAACAACGTAAGTCTTTAAGTAGATGATTAAACTGAGCTTCCTTTTGAGCGGAATCCAAAGGATAAGTACTGTTTGCCCAAGCAGGCGAACCTAAAAAAATTAAAACGCCCCAAAATATGCAAAATACTCGAGCCACTAGGCCTGCTCCAAACGTTTGATTAAAGGTAAAATTTCTTTTAGCCATACCTTTTGTGTCATGATGCCAACATGTCGATACCGAATTATTCCTTGCTTATCAATGACAAAGGTTTCTGGTGCGCCATAAACACCTAAATCGATAGCCACTTTTCCATCCCTATCTTCAATCACGAGCTTATAAGGATTTCCCCACTGCTCTAACCATCGAAGTGCATTAACCGATTGATCTTTATAATTTAATCCATAAATTGGTATACCTTCACGTGCCAGTTGCAACATGAGAACCTGTTCCTCGACACAGGCCGCACACCAACTTGCCCAAACATTTAGCAAAACAACCTGACCACGCAACTGCTTGGAATCAAAAAATGAATTCGGATTATTCAATTGCGGTAGACTAAATGGAGGTAATGACTTACCAAGTTGCACCGAAGGCAGCTCATGGGGATTTAAAGATAAACCACGCCAAAGAAAAATACAAAGCAATAAAAAAAGAGTAATTGGAGCTACTTTCCATCCTATTCTTTTCATGCCTTCAACTCCTGAGCCCTGACAACGATTGCCTTTTTTTGATAATATCGTCTATCAGTCAGCGCAAAAAAACCACCTGCCAGTATCATAAATCCGCCAGCCCAAATCCAGCGTATTAAAGGTTTATAGTATAATCTTACCGACCAGGAATCATTGGTTAATGGCTCACCTAAAGCAACATAAATATCTCTAAAGGGAGTTACATCAATTGCGGATTCAGTCATAGCCATTTGGCCTATATTATACAATCTTTTTTCAGGATAAATCAGTTTCGTTTTCCCTTTATAACTTATTTCAAATTGTGCTCTAGTTCCCTTATAGTTAGGTCCAGATAAAGGCTCCTGACTCATAAACGCTATCGAATAATCAAGCAAAGCTACTTTTTTTCCAGGTTCCATTTGCACATCATCTTGCACGCCGTAAGCAGTAGACACTGCAATACCAATTACTGTGGTTGCAACGCCTAAATGCGCCAGAATCATTCCCCAATAAGCTTGTCCAACTTGAGTTAAACCGCGATCAAAAATTCGTCTGTAAGCCGCTTTAACAGTGCTCATGATCACCCAAAACGCGAGAGTTAAGCCCATAAGGGCGGAAGCATTAAACTCTTTTGTGGTCGCAATGAGCAAAACGAGCGGAATCAAGAAACTAAGCAAAGCAAGCTTCCAAAGCTTTTTTAATACCCCACGCCAATCATCACTATTCCATCTTAGATGAATACCAACTCCCATCAATAACAACATGGGAATCATCAAAGGAACGAAAACTGAATTAAAATATGGGGCTCCTACTGAGAGTTTGCCTAGTCCTAACCCTTCAATAAGTAGAGGGTATACGGTACCCATCAAGACGGTGAGCATAATTACAACTAAAAAAACATTATTTAATAATAACGCGCTTTCCCTGGATAAAGGACTGGGATTACCATCAGAGTGTAACGTTTGTGCTCTAAAAAGAAATAACAATAAAGAACCACCAATCACCAAAACTAAAAATCCTAATATAAATAATCCTCGCTGCGGATCGACAGCAAAGGCATGAACTGAAGTCAAAACACCAGAGCGGACAAGAAAAGTACCAATGAGGCTTAATGAAAATGCAGCTATTGCAAGCAACATAGTCCACGCCTTAAATTGCTGGCGCTGTTCCGTCACCGCTAAAGAATGCAACAACGCAGTTCCTACCAGCCAAGGCATAAACGAAGCATTTTCTACCGGATCCCAAAACCACCAACCACCCCAGCCTAACTCACGATAAGCCCACCAGCTCCCCAAGGTAATTCCAGTCGTTAAACAACACCAGGCAGCTAATGTCCAAGGTCTAGTCCATTTGGACCAACTGGCTTCTACCTTACCGGCCCAAAGAGCAGCAATGGCAAAGGCAAAAGCAACCGAAAAGCCAACATACCCCATATACAGCATTGGTGGATGGAATAAAAAACCAGGATCTTGCAATAAAGGATTCAAATCACGTCCTTGAGTATCCAAAACTTGAAACTGGCGCAAAAAAGGATTAGATGTAGTCAGCAAAAACAGGATAAACCCAATACTTAACCAACCAAGCACAACTAAAACTCTCGTACGCATTTCCTTATCCAAACCCGAACTGCAACAAGCCACCAGCAATGTCCAAAAGCTAAGGATAGAAACCCATAACAACATGGAGCCTTCATGTCCGCCCCAAACCGCACACAGCTTGTAAAACCAAGGTAAGGAAATACTGGAATTACTCATCACGTAAATGACTGAAAAGTCATTCTTTAAAAAACAAAAGGTCAGAAAAAAATAGGACAAAGCGATAAAGAAAAATTGGCAAAGGACATAAGTCCTCGCAGCATCCATCCAATCTGGGCGTTTAAATTGCAATCCAGCCAAGGGAATCAATGCCAGCATAATGGAGGAAAGCAACGCCAAAATCAAAGAAAAAAGCCCTAATTCTGCAATCATGTATGTACCTTTTTGGATAAAGCAGCTTTCACTTCCGGCGGCATATAATTCGCATCATGTTTCGCCAATACTTGTGAGGCGCGAAAATGTTGACTATCAATCAGTTGCCCTTCAGCAACCACACCCTGTCCATCCCTAAATAAATCGGGAAGAATGCCTGTGTACGTCACAGTTATAGTTTGATCAAAATCAGTTATCTTAAACGCTACATCCAGACCTTTTTTTGAACGGATAATGGAACCTTTCTCTACCATACCCCCTATCCGAATAGGGTGTTTTTGTGGCGCCTCGCCCTTCACCGCCTGGCTTGGAGTATAAAATAAGCTAATATTTTGCCTTAGAGCATACAAAACCAACGCGGCAGCTATAGATAAAATAGACATGGTAAATATTAAAAGGGTTATCTTTCGTCTGCGTGCTGGAGTCATTTTCTATCGCTTAAACCATTGTTGTAATTGTCGGCGTGTCTGTTTCCCTTTCCATTTCATCCCTAACAGGTTCATGATCAAAACTACACCCACCAAACCATAGGCTGGCCAGACATAGATGGAGTACCCCCCCATTGCCAACCACTCTAAAAATTGATTCATTTAAATTCCCCTTCAAATTGAATCCTAACCCAAGATTGTCTTTTTTCCCTAAGCAATAATTCTTGGCGTGCTTTTTCTAAAATAATCCACAAAGAATATAAAAAAAATCCTGTTATGGTTAACAACAAAGGATACAGCATGCTGCCATCAATTTTGGGCTTAGCAAAGACTGATAAAGTAGAGCCTTGATGTAATGTATTCCACCAATACACTGAATAATGAATAATTGGTAAATCAATGACTCCAACTAAAGTTAAGATAGCGATGATTTTATCACCATCTTCTTTGTTTTTTACCGTATAGTGTGTTGCTAAAATTGCTGCATAAAGTAGCAGAAGAATTAACTCAGAAGTTAAACGTGCATCCCAAACCCACCATGCCCCCCACATGGGTTTACCCCAAATACTTCCGGTTACTAGAGCCAAAAAAGCCATACTCAGGCCAATTTGAGCAACAATGCTGATTAAAAGACCAGCGATTTTAATTCGCCAGATCAAAAGCAATACCGCTAAAAACCCCATCCAGGCATAAAGCATCATCGACAAAAATGCACTGGGAACATGTACATAGATAATACGAAATGCATCGCCTTGTTGATAATCAGGAGGAGTAAAAGCCAACCCCCAAATGGTACCAACAACTAATGCCACTAGAGCACCCACAGCCAAAATTGGAGTAAGACGTCCAGCGGCATTATAAAAATACTTAGGTGATGCCAGTTGATATAATAATTTCCACATAGGAATAATTGGAATCAAAAAAAGCGGATTTTAACACGCATCCCCTTATTCGCAAAATCCGTTTCAAATAAAAGCAGCCTCACCACGTCATCACGAGCGGAAGGAACTTAGATCAACACCTCGTGCTCCATTCGGGGGATCCCTCACCATGCTCGGAATGACGGCAAAAAGATCCTGGATTACGCGGTGCTAATCCAGGTTACAAAAAGCTTCATTCACTCATTCAACATGACTGATACGTATGATACCGGCAATTGCGTAAGGTAAAAATCCCATTGCAACTACCGACATAGCCGATAATAAGGCCAAATAAGCACTAATTGGCAGGTTTTGCATGGCAATATTTACAGTTCCACTTCCAAAAATGAGAATAGGCAAGGTTAAAGGCAGCAAAATCAACGCCATCAAAAGACCCTTTTGGTTCATTCCCACTCCAAATGAAGCAGCCAGGGCACAAAGAAATAATAAAGAAGGAGTACCACAAATAATAGTCAGTGCAAGCACTTCAGTTTCCCAAGCACTTAATGAAAAAAGCAAGCCAACCAAAGGACATAAAGCGAGCAACGGAAGCAAATTAAATAACCAATGAGCAATTACTTTGGCAGCAATCAGTAAAGGCAAAGAGTGACCGGAAATAATCCATTGTTCCATGACGCCCTGTTCATAATCTTGCTGAAATAAACGTTCTGCTGAGAGCAGCAAAGATAAAAGTATTGCCATCCAGACTAAGCCGGGAGCAATAGTGCGAAGCAGGACAACCTCCGGCTTAATCGTTAACGGAAACATAAAAAGAAAAATTAAGAAAAACAGGCATGAGTTCACTAAAAAACGTATTTGCCTTATCTGAATAAGTAATTCCCGTTGGCATTGTTTGGCAAATATAGAAAAAGAGGAGCTCACAAACAGTACTCCTCATATTCAGATGAATCCAGTGGTAATTGCTGATGTGATGTTAATAAAACAGCCCCGCCCTGTTTTCGATGACTGGCTATTTTATCCATGACCCTTTCGATTGCGCGGTCATCTAAGGCAACTAAAGGTTCATCAAGAAGCCATAATTTGCAGGAGGAGAACCATAGACGCAACAATCCAGCTTGCCTTCGCTGCCCAGAGGACAACAACCCACACGCCATATCCAGGTGATGTTCGAGTTTAAAAATCGAAGCGAGTTCTTCAATTGCATTGGATTGATCTTTTTTTACACTCGCCGCTGATGAGGAGGCATAATGGAGATCAAAATAACAATTCTCTCGTAATGTTAAATTAGGGTTAATACCGGCTTTGTGACCCACAAAACACAACTGACGTTGATAAGCGGAATAGTCTTTAGCTATATTTTGGCCAAAAAATTGCACTTCACCGTGATGCGGATGAAATAAACCAGCAATTAATTTCAACAAGGTTGTCTTGCCTGCACCATTTCTACCGCGCAAATGAAGCAAACCTCCTACAGGCAAATGAAAAGCTACATTGTTTAATAAAGGCTGATCCTGATAATCAAAATCAAGGTTAATCACATCAAGCATAGGTCAAAGATATACTGTAGGTTCAATTTCTGGATATTCATGAAGCTAGGGAGGAGCAGGAAAAATTGATAATCCCCATATTTCGCCACGCTTCACCCAGACCACACTATGTCAAGAAATAGTACTCGAACTAGAAAACAAAACAAGCTTTATTTTATTATAGGTTCACAGCCAAAGCCCCTTCACGCTCCAGATCTCTTTTCCGCTTCGCAACCATTTCTCTAAATGCATTCACTGGGGATGTTTCGAGCCTGCTGAAAAACCAAGTGACCAATCCTTGGCTTACAGCTAGTACTTTCTTATAATCAGGCTTCGCTTTTTATTCATCTACTACTCGATAAAAATTTTTATAAGCTTTTAATTTCATTTGGACTTAATATTTTAGATTCCATAACCCCCAGCTTTTTTTACAACTTATTAAATCTACTTAATAGCCCCTTGCTAACTACCCTATTGATCGCCATAATTTGTTTTTATTTTTTTAAAGGTCAACAATGGAATTTTTAACTCAATACGGTCTGTTCCTTTTAAAATCAATCACTGTAGTTATTGCCTGCCTGATTGTATTTGCCGGATTTTTTTCTATGAGTCGCAAGCCGAAGCCTAAACTGGAGGTGATCTCATTAAATGAACACTATGATAATATCATATCCACAATGAATAAAAAAGTTTTGGGTGAGAAACCTCCTAAGAAGAAAAAAAATAAAGACAAAAAGCCAACTCTTTATGTTATTGATTTTCATGGTGACATTAAAGCCTCCCAGGTAGAGCAACTCAGAGAGGAAATTACCGCAGTCCTGTGTACTGCCAAACCTGAAGATGAAGTTTTGGTTCGCCTGGACAGCCCTGGTGGTATAGTCAACACCTATGGTTTAGCAGCGTCACAACTGCAACGCATTCGCGATAAAAAGATTCCTTTAACTGTGAGCATCGATAAAATGGCTGCCAGTGGCGGTTATTTAATGGCCTGTGTTGCGGATAAAATCATTGCAGCCCCTTTTGCAATCATTGGCTCTATAGGTGTAGTAGCGCAAATCCCTAATTTCCATCGTTGGCTTAAAAAGCATGAGATTGATGTGGAGTTGTTAACTGCTGGGGAATACAAACGAACGCTAACCCTGTTTGGTGAGAATACTGAAAAAGGTAGAAAAAAAGCTCAGGATGACCTGGAGAAGATACATGCTGCGTTTAGAAATTATGTAGCAGCGAATCGCGAACAATTAAATATTGATGAAGTTTCTACCGGGGAGCATTGGTTAGCAAAAGATGCCTTTGATCTTAAACTTGTTGATAAGCTATGCACCAGCGATGATTATCTCCTAGAAAGGATTGCTCATTATAAAGCATTCAAACTCATGGTTCCTCCCAAAGCATCTCTGGCTAACAAATTACTCAAGCCAGCAATGCGATTGATGCACCCATGGGGCTAAGGAAACAAGCCCCTAAAAAGCTATAATATTCAATATGCTAAATAAACTACCGAATTCGAGATAATGGTATATAATTAAGTTAGATTACCTAATGGAGTGAGCTATGAGTGACTTTAAATCAAAACTACCTGATCTTAAAGAGTTAGCTTCAATGACAGGCAAATTATATACCGACATCAAAAAGAGCGTAGGTGAAATCGTTCAGAATTATAAAGAAAATAGAGCTCAAGAAGCAGAAAAAGCAGCGCAAACACAAGCTGAGCCCGTTAAAGAAACAAAACCCCCGAAAGCTGATGCGCCTATTGTAGAACCTACCCCTGCTGAAGAATCAAAACCTGATGACACCAAACAATAATGGTTTACACTGATTCGCATTTTAGTCTGAGTGCAGCACAGCCCCACCTAATTGATTGCCGTCATCACGAGTATCATCAGGCATCTCCCCATTAGGACATAGTTCTCAACAGGGAGATATCTCGTTCCCTCGGTATGAGGAGGCGTCTGTAAACAATACTATTGCTTAAATTCATACCCGCTCAGGACGTGTAAGTCCATATTTACGCATTTTTTCAACTAAAGTGGTACGTCGCATATTCAAATAACTTGCAGCATGAGCAACTACCCAATCGGCTTCATTTAAAGCTTGACTAATCAGAGCTAACTCCGTTTTCACCAAGTGCTCTTTTAAATCGATACCCTCTGTACCAGCCGTCTGCTCTTGATTCATCCCCTCCAGCAGAGCTTCTCGTTCAGAATTCGACGTGTCAGATTCCGTATAGGGAGCTTTATATTCACCTCGAACTTTTGGGGGCAAATCTTCTTTACTTAGAATTCCTTTGGGATACAAAATAGTTAAACGCTCTACTAAATTGGCCAATTCTCTAATATTACCTGGCCAACTGTACTCAGTTAATGCAGCCATAGCATCTGGCATTAAACGTACACTAGGTCGGTTTTCATTCTCAATACGTGAAATCAACTCATTAAATAAGAGTGGAATATCCTCTGCACGCTCTCTTAATGGAGGCATTTCTATAGGGAATACATTAAGTCTATAAAATAAATCCTCTCTGAATTTGCCCTCTTTAATGGCTTCCTCTAAGTTTCTATGAGTTGCCGCAATAATCCTAACATTTACATCGATACTTTTATTGGAACCTACTCGCTCAAAACAACGTTCTTGTAATATTCGTAATAATTTTACTTGCATTGGTAAAGGCATATCACCTATCTCATCAAGAAATAAAGTGCCTCCATTTGCTAATTCAAATCGACCTTGCCGCGAAGTAATTGCACCGGTAAATGCTCCTTTTTCATGACCAAATAATTCGCTTTCGAGTAACTCTGCAGGAATAGCCCCGCAGTTAATTGGAATAAATGGCTTACTGGCTCTTGATGATAGACTATGAATATTACGAGCAACCACTTCTTTACCTGTTCCAGATTCTCCAAGAATTAAAACACTGGCTTCAGTATCAGATACTTGTTCTATTAGTCTGCGAACAGTGCGAATACCCGTGCTATTTCCGACCAGACTGCGCAATAAAGGATTTTTTTGATTGCTGATGATAATCGAATTGACTGCCTCTTTGGCAATTTGGCATTGGTGCAAAGATTCCATGATTTGAGCATAGCTAAAGGGGAAAGGTTGACAAGAAACGACATTACGCAATAGGCATTGAGTATGATTTAGTTTTTGTCCCACCACAATAACCGGTACTTTGACAAACTTGTTTACCAATAAGTCCAGTTCATTTAAAGTCTCCTGAATCGATTCACTTGCACCAAAAAGAATCACCTCAGGATTTATATCGGCAATTTGCCATTCGCCATATTTACTGACTTCAGTCGATTCACCGATAAAATCAAGTATCGTACGTAACTTGTCACTACGACTTGCATTATTATCAATGATAAAAACCGTGTCATTAATACTCATAAACTTATCCTTAAGTTTTTTATACTTGCACCATCATTTCTTTCTCCCATAAAGCGAGAAATGATTTTCAATAATTAATTATCGGTAACACACGATCAATTTAAACGCATTACACTGGTTACCAAAACACAACTCTTGACTTCCGATTGTTTTAGTAGCGCTTACTTGAGCTTCTTTCACAAAATATTTGGCTTGTAGAAACCCCATACGACTGCAAAAAGAATTAGCCGCCCGTGAACCACAGCCTTGTTTTTGGTCATAACACCAATCCACACGATAATCATTATAACGAGGAACGGCAAACCGCTTTTCTCGATAATGATAAGGTTTGGGAGGAGTATGTGATAAGTTCGTGACGCAAGCGATGGTCATAAACCCATTACAGCGCCAGCCTTTACAACTCTCACCAGTTGATAGGTAATGTGTTAGCCCTATATTGTAGGCAATTTCATTATCACTGGAATAATCATAGCCCAGCATTTGGCAATAACGATCTGCTACAATTTTGCCACACTCTTTGCCATCTACAGTACAATAGTCCAGGCGCTCTCCAAGAAATGTAGGATGCCAAAAGTTGCGAAAAGCTTTATTGTGCTTTCCATTGGTGTTTGAATGGCTCGAAAAGGAGCAAAATAAAAAAACTAAAAACATAACGTAACGAAAATTGATCATTAAAACAATCCTTTAGCGATTATCAAATCATGTTAGCTTATGAAGCCTACTGGTACAAGAGCTGCATGAGGGTAAATCACTATTGATTTATTAAATGTAGCACATTTCATTTCACTCGTTTTTCAATAATGAATTTTTTTGATAAATAGTTATGCTGATAAAATTATGGGCATGAACGCGGTATTAATAGTGTTTAAACAGGATTATCACTATCAATAAATAAGTGTTCTAACTCAAATTGTGAGGAGAGATGATTCCCTAAAGCCTGAATGCCGTAACGTTCTGTTGCATGATGTCCACAAGAATAGTAATGAATGCCTAATTCTTTTGCTTGATAATACGTCCGCTCCGATATTTCTCCACTGATATATGCATCGACACCTAAACGATAGGCCTCCTCAATAAAATCTTGTGCTCCCCCACTACACCAGGCAATGTGAGTAATTGGCTTTTCTCCACCACAGATCAACAAAGGATTGCGTTGTAATTTTTTCGCCAAATACTCATTAAATTCCGTCGGTATCATGGTTTGGTTTAACTTTCCCGACCATAGTAGATTATCGGTATTTCCTGCACGATGCGTATGCACCAAATCCACTTCAAATAATTTTGCCAAACAGGCATTGTTTCCAAGCTCAGGATGGCAATCTAAAGGAAGATGGTATGCAAATAAATTTAATTCATTACACAATAACTTATAAATCCGCTGACGTTTCATTCCAATAATCATTGACGCTTCACCACGCCAAAAGTAGCCATGGTGAACCAACAATGCATCGGCACTCCACGCAATTGCCTGGGAAATTACATCCCCGGAGGCCGTTACCGCCGTGCAAATTCGTTTAATATGTTCTCTACCTTCAACCTGCATTCCATTTGGAGCATAATCATTGTATCGACCACACTCTAAGAATTGATGCAGGTATAACGATAGTTCTTCTCTAGTAATCACCGGTCAGAAACTCGCTTGATGTCAGCACCTAATAAAGATAACTTTTCTTCGATACGTTCATAACCTCTATCCACATGATAAATACGCTCAACGGAGGTTTCCCCTTCGGCAACTAATCCAGCCAAAATTAAACTGGCTGAGGCACGTAGATCCGTTGCCATCACAGGTGCACCAGTTAATTTTTCAACCCCATTAATGAGTGCGGTATTTCCATTAAGTTGAATCTGTGCCCCCATGCGTTGAAGCTCTTGTACATGCATAAAACGATTTTCAAATATCGTTTCGACAATCGTTGAAGAACCAGCTGCTACGGAATTCATTGCCATAAATTGAGCCTGCATGTCTGTTGCAAACGCAGGATAAGGTGCAGTAGAGATATTTACTGCCTGAGGACGTTGATTGTGCATATTAAGACTTACCCAATCCTCCCCTATGGTTAACTCAGCTCCGGCCTCTTCAAACTTACACAATTGCGACAATAAGGTGTCAGGGCGTACGCGTTTTACAGTCACATGACCTCGGGTTAAAGCCCCAGCTGCCAAGTAAGTACCCGCTTCAATCCGATCAGACATGACTGAATAGGTGCCTCCTGAAAGAGATTCAACTCCTTCAACTTCAATGATTGAAGTCCCAGCCCCAGAAATTTTTGCACCCATTTGAATTAGAAAATTAGCAAGATCAACCACTTCAGGCTCACGTGCCGCATTCTTGATAATGGTAGTCCCTTCAGCCAAGGTAGCGGCCATGAGTACGTTTTCAGTTCCAGTCACAGTAACGGTATCAAACATTAAACGCTTCCCTTGCAAACGACCACGTCTACAACGAGCGTTAATGTAACCATTTTTTACGGTGATATCAGCCCCCATAGTTTTTAACGCTTTTAAATGCAAATCAACAGGCCTTGTCCCAATAGCACATCCTCCTGGTAAAGATACATCCGCTTTACCAAATCGAGCGAGTAAGGGGCCCAATACTAAAATTGAAGCGCGCATTGTTTTAACTAAATCATAGGGGGCAACAAATTCATTCACTTGGCTGGCATCAACCTGAACATTCATTTTTTCATCAACGATTAAGTGAGCCCCTAGTTGACCTAATAACTCCATCATTGTCGTTATGTCTTTGAGATGAGGAACATTGGAAATGGTCACATGATCTCGAGCAAGCAAGCTTGCCGCCATAATAGGTAAAGCCGCATTTTTTGCTCCTGAAATGACAACTTCACCATTCAGTGCCTTACCACCGTTAATTAATAATTTATCCATGTTGCTTTCCCCATTCTTCTTTCGTCCACGTCTTCATGCTAATCGCGTGCAGCTTGCCAGAAGTAATTAACTCTTTCAGCTGGGCATAGACCCACTGCTGTCTTGCTACTTTGGATTTATTTAAAAAGACGTCACTTACTACGGTTATCTGATATTGATAACCATCCCCCTCCACTTTGATGTAGGAAACATCATCAATGGCTTTAAATTTTTGTTCAATTTCTTCATTACTTATCATTAAAATTAGCCCACAAATAGAAATAAATACAACTTTTGGCAACAAATTTGTCGAGGACAGCATATGCCCTCTTCGAGCCTCTATCGCCCAAAATAAAAAAAAGAAAACCCGGGTTACGCTACGCATCACCCAGGCTACAATTTATAATTCTCAAAAAGTAACCGTTTTCCAAAAAATTGAGTATTAACACTGAATCATCAAAATTTATACGGCCTCCAAAATACCTTTAACACCACAAAATTCGGCTAAGGATTGGGTTTCAGCAGGAATTCCAATAATTTCAAATACCTTATTATTTTTTTTACATAATTTCCTGGCTTCGATAAGTAAAGCTAAACCAGCGCTATCACAATGCTTCACATCACTTAAATCCAAGCCAAATTTACCCGTTTTATCATCCATCAAAGCTTGATAGATCTTTGCTCGCACTGCAACAACAGACTTAAATGAAAGATCGACGCCCGGTTTAAAATACACTGTACTCACAATTATGACGCCCTTTTAAGTTGCTTTTTTTCCATTAACTTGATGACTTCATCAATACTGGAGTTCTGTAATGCTGCTGCAAACTGTGAACGGAAACTTTGCAGTAAGCTTACCCCTTCAACGCTAATATCATAAATTTTCCACTGACCATTTTTGGCAACAAGACTGTACGACAAAGGAATGTTTTGACCTTCAGCACGTACAATAATGCTATTAACTCGCAAAAACCGAGAGTTCAATGAGCCTCTTAAAGGCAAAAATTGTACACTTTCATCGCTATACTGTGCTAGAGGGCTAGAATACGTACGAATTACGAGACGAGTGAACGCTTTTGAAAATTGCGTTCTTTGCGTATCGGTTGCCTTACTCCATGCTTGTCTACCCAAAACCGAACGTGACATCCCCGTTACATCAACAATAGGAAGCAAATTGGTTTCTACGGCCTTATAAATCACATCAGGATTATTTTTCAAACTCGACTTATTTTCTTTAAGCGTAGCGATGATGTTATTCGCAGTTTGCTCCAGCATAGGTATAGGAGAGTTTTGCGACGCATGCATTACAGGGGATAAAATGACGCTGACAACTAATAAAATTGTTTTTATTATTCTCATGTCTCTGACCTTATTTTTTAATGTTAAAGAGTAGTTGACCAATTAAATTTTCAAGAATAATCGCTTCTTGTGTTTTTCCAATCACGTCTCCATTTTGCAAATAAGGATGATCTTTGTTCTCCTCATCCTCAAAACCAGGAACGATACTGATGTAATTGGAACCAAGCAAACCCTCGGTCAAAATTCGTGCCGAAGCATCATCGTAAGGGATTTTTTTATCGCTACGTAAGCGCATAGTAACCTTTGCATTCAGTTCCCCAGGTTGTAACTCAATATGAGTTACTTCTCCAATTTTAACTCCCGCTACAGTCACAGGCGCACGTACTTTTAAACCACCAATATCGGTAAAATCAGCCGTTACATCATAACTGTCATGAGCCATAAAACTAGAAAGATTGCTTACTTTCATTGTCATGACTAGTAAAGCCAATATACCAAGCAACATAAATAGCCCAACACTAAAATCTACATAACGTTGCTTACTCATTTACCAATCTCCAATCATCATTGCGGTCAACAAAAAATCAAGCCCTAATACAGCAAGCGATGAATAAACCACTGTTTTAGTCGTCGCCTGACTAATACCTTCTGCAGTAGGAACACATTCAAAACCCTGGAATACAGAAATCCAGGTTACAACAAAAGCAAAAACTAAACTTTTAATGATACCACTGAGTACATCAATACGGAAATCCACAGCTGCTTGCATGTTGGACCAAAAACTTCCTGCATCGACACCTAACCAATGCACCCCAATAAAATAACCACCAAAAATCGCGACAGCTGAAAAAATTAAGGCTAAAAGCGGCAAGGTAATAAAGCCTGCTATAAAACGAGGATAAATAACCCTACCCAAAGGGTCAACACCCATCATATCCATGCTCGATAATTGTTCTGTTGCTTTCATCAACCCAATCTCAGCAGTTAAAGCGGAACCCGCGCGGCCTGCAAACAACAAAGCACTAATTACCGGTCCAAGTTCTCTGGAGATACTTAAGGCTAATAATTGCCCTAATTGGCTTGATGCACCAAATTTTTGCAATGTATTATAACCTTGCAGACCGACAACCATCCCAATAAATAATGCGGAAACAACAATAATCAAACACGATAAAACACCCACGAAATAAATTTGATAGCGTAGCAAAGGCCAAAGCCTTGCAATACCAGGGCGTCTGAACAACATTAAAAACAAAAATAAACCGGAAGTTCCCAAGTCTTGCAAAATCCGTGAACTACGATTACCGATACGCGTGATGAACTCAAGCATCTAATAGCTCCTCTAAATAGGATCTGGCAGGATAATGAAAAGGAACCACTCCATCCGCTTCACCATGCATAAATTGTTTGATTTGAGGCTCTGATGATTGTATGAGTTCCTCGGGAGTGCCTTGTCCTATGATTTTTCCACCAGAAATAAGATAAATATAATCTGCTATAGAACAGGTTTCTTCAACATCATGCGACACGATAATTGTAGTAGTATGTAGTAATTCATTTAACCGTTTGATCAAACGAACTAAAACACCCAGAGAAATAGGATCCTGGCCCGTAAAGGGCTCATCATACATCATCAGCTCGGGATCCAGAGCGATTGTACGCGCCAAAGCAACTCGACGGGCCATTCCTCCTGACAATTGATCAGGCATCAGATTTGAAGCCCCCCGCAGTCCCACCGCTTCTAGTTTCATCAATACGATGTCTCGTAACATGGATTCATTTAACAAGGTATGCTCACGCAATGGAAAGGCCACATTATCGAATACAGAAAGATCAGTGAATAAAGCAGAGCTTTGAAAAAGTAAGCCCATATTACGCCTTGCATCATACAAAGCCTTACGCGACAATTGGTGCACATTTTGACCATTCACATGAATCAAACCACTGTCAGGTTTTAGCTGGGCTCCAATTAACTGTAATAATGTGGTTTTTCCAGAACCACTAGGCCCCATAATTGCAGTAATCTTGCCTCGCTTAACCACCATGTCAATTCCATTGAAAATGGAACGGCTCTCGCGTATGAAGCTAAGATTTTTGATTTCGACCCAATTTTCAGGCATTCTCACTTTTCCGGTTATAGCCAAAAGTAGAAGTATACCCAAGATAAACAAAAATGCTAAGTTAAAAATAGCATTTTAAAATATCTTCGACAGATAAATTCTATCGAAAAAAATGAAGTATCTAATCCTATTTATTCAAATGTTTTTTTGTTAGAATGAAAAATAAACAAAAAACATCGAATGACCTATGAATTTTTGTACACTTGGACTTGCTGTTATTGAAACCGAAGCACAAGCTGTTTTTGAATTATCCCAAAGAATTGACAACCGATTTGAAAAAGCTTGCGAACTGTTACTTGCTTGCAAGGGACGGATCGTAGTAACTGGTATGGGAAAATCAGGTCACATTGCGAATAAAATCGCTGCCACCCTATCTAGTACCGGAAGCCCTTCTTTTTTCATGCACCCTGGCGAAGCAAGCCATGGAGATCTTGGCATGATTACTCGACAAGATACAGTGATCGCCATTTCTCATTCAGGCAACACATTGGAGCTAGTTACCCTGCTTCCTTTATTAAAGCGCATGGAAGTTCCACTAATTACTTTGACCGGAAATTCTGAGTCTACCTTAGCCAAAGCAGCGGATGTGAACTTAGATGTCAGCATTAAGCAGGAAGCATGCCCACTTGGCCTTGCTCCTACAACCAGCACTACTGTTGCTTTAGTTATGGGTGATGCATTAGCGATTGCTCTTTTGCAGGCCAGAGGATTTAGTGAAGAAGATTTTGCATTATCGCACCCTGGAGGTTCTCTAGGTAAACGACTTTTACTGCGTATCGATGAACTATGCCATCATGGAGACCAACTCCCACTTGTTCATGAAAATGCAACCGTGAGTGAAGCCTTAATTGAAGTAACCGATAAAAAATTGGGTATGACGTGTATTATTGATAATAAAGGCTATCTTGTTGGAGTTTATACCGATGGCGACGTTCGACGAACTTTAACGCGTCAATATGATATTAATACTACCCCAATTAAAGAGGTCATGACTCGAAATGCACGGACAATTCCTAAGGGAATGCTTGCCGCAGAAGCTTTGGCAATTATGCAAAAACACAGTATCACTTCATTAATTGTCATTGACGACGAAAAGCGACCAACAGCAGTTCTTCATCTCCATGATTTATTAAGAGCGGGTGTTTTTTAAATGAATAACTTAATTGAACGAGCCAAAAACATTAAATGCCTGATCTGTGATTTGGATGGCGTTCTTACTGATGGTCTCTTATATATCGACAATCACTTTAATGAACTAAAAACATTCCACATTCATGATGGAGTGGGCTTAAAATTACTCATGACTGCTGGAATCGAAGTAGCGGTTATTACGGGCTCGCGCAATGCAGTAGTAGATCATAGAATGCAGCAGCTAGGTATTGTTCACTACTATAAAGATCAGTTTGATAAGCAAGAGACCTACAAGCAACTAAAAGAGAAGCTCAATCTTCAAGATGAACATTTTGCTTATATTGGCGATGATCTACCTGATGCACCAATTATGCAACAAGTCGGTTTTAGTGTCGCAGTGGCCAATGCAGTACATCAAATTAAAGAAATTGCCATGTGGCAGACAACACTTACGGGAGGCCGTGGAGCAGTACGCGAATTATGCGACCTTATTCTCAAAGCACAAAATAAAATGGACTTGGCTATCGCAGGTTACCTAAAAAAATGAATGCAGCAAAACAACTTATGTGGCTTTTTTTTACTTTGATTCTCCTGGCCTGTTCAGGATGGTATTATGGCAGCCGAGCAACAACAATGATTCGTCTGGATAGAGATACTCTAGCCAATTCGGTAGATACGACTATTTCTGATGTTACAGTGCGTCAGTTTAATCAACAAGGGAAGCTGGCCAACATACTGAAAGCCCCCCTCATGCAGCATATTCAAAATGGCAATATTTATTTATTTCAAAAACCGCATATTATCGTAAGTCAGGAAGAGCAAGCCCCTTGGGATATTAGTTCAATAAAAGCTAAATCCTTTGAAGGTGGCAAACGAATTACTTTTACAGGTAATGTCATTGTACGTCAGCAAAAAGGAAATAATTCACAAGAAAGTACTCTAAAAACAGAAGAAGTAACTTATTTCCCTAAAGAAAAGAAAGCCAGTTCCGATGTGCTCGTGACCTATGAACAACCGGGGAACATCATTCAATCGACTGGTATGAATGCTTACCTTGATGAAAAAAGAGTAGAATTACTTCACCAGGCAAGAGGCAGTTATGTTCCAGCGAACGGTTAATTCCACTCTAATCCTTCTTCTCATGTTACTCTCTTCTATCGCATATGCTCTTACAGAGGATAAAGAGAAAATAATGCATGTCATGGCTGATACAGCGGATCTAAGCCAGCAAGAACATAAAGGCATTTATACTGGCAATGTCGAATTAGTACAAGGAACAACAAATCTGCATGCGGCCAAAGCAGTGACTTTAGGAAATGAAAAAAATCAACTCGTTGTGGCGATAGCGAGCGGAACTACCGGAAAACAAGCCCATTATTGGACCACAACAGATCCCAAGAAACCACCGGTGCATGCCTATGCAGATACTATTCGATATTATCCCCTACGTCATTTAATTGAGTTAATAGGAAATGCTCGGGTAGAACAAGGAGAAAACTCTTTCTCTGCTGCAAAAATAAGTTATGATATTGAAAAACAGCACGTTCTGTCTCAGGGTAACAAAAACCAAAGAATAACTATTATTTATCATCCAGAAAAGAAACCATCATGAACATCCTTGAAGCGCGAAATCTAAAAAAATCTTTTAAATCGCGAACAGTAGTTAATGGCATCAGCATCCATATTAAACAAGGTGAGTGTGTTGGCTTACTCGGTCCTAATGGTGCCGGAAAAACAACCTGTTTTTATATGATCGTTGGCTTGCAATCATGCGATGAGGGACAAATTTTCTTATCTGACCGCGACATAACTGCAAGTGCTATGCATCAAAGAGCACGTTTAGGTATCAGTTATCTTCCTCAAGAAGCTTCTGTTTTCCGTAAGCTTACTGTTGCGGAGAACATCATGGCTATTTTGGAGCTTAGGGCAGATTTAAATGAACAAGCTCGGGAAGAAAAACTGGATTTATTACTTCAAGAATTTCACATTACACATTTAGAAAAAAGTCTAGGTATGGCTCTATCTGGAGGAGAAAGACGACGTGTTGAAATTGCAAGAGCTCTCGCGATAGAACCTTCCTTCATTCTTCTTGATGAACCTTTTGCCGGAGTCGATCCTATTTCCGTTCTTGATATTAAAAAAATTATTCAACATTTGTGTCATAAAGGCATAGGCGTTTTAATCACTGATCATAATGTAAGAGAAACCCTGGATATATGCGAACGAGCCTATATTGTCAGCCAAGGAAAAACCTTGTGTGAAGGAACCCCTGAGATTATACTGGCCAATCAACAAGTCAGGGCTGTATATTTAGGGGAAGAATTTACATTGTAACTTGGAACACGTCATCCCTTCGTATACTCGGATGACCAAATAAAACCCGATTACGCGGCCACTGTACCCGGTCTACATGATTGACTAACATTTTGATTTAATATGCTGCTCATTATCGACAATTATGACTCTTTTACCTACAACCTGGTGCAATATTTTCAATGTCTCGACCAGGAAGTGTTAGTTTATACCCATGATCAAATCAATATAAGCCAAATAAAGGAACTGGCGCCGGACCATTTGGTTATCTCACCAGGCCCCAAAGCGCCAAATGAGGCAGGGATTTCAATGGAAGCGATTCGCACCTTTTATCAAACTATCCCTGTATTAGGTATTTGCCTTGGACACCAAAGTATCGCTCAAGTTTTTGGGGGGCAAATAATACCTGCACCAGAAATAATGCATGGAAGAACATCAACCATAGAACATAACCAGACTGGAATTTTTAAAAATATTCCAAATCACTTCAAAGCTACCCGCTACCACTCATTAGCAGTAGAAAAAAACAGTCTTCCAGAATGCCTCTCTATCGATGCCTGGGCAAATAATACAATTATGGCGATTTCACATCGTCAATACCCTGTTTTTGGTCTACAATTCCATCCAGAAGCAATATTAAGCCAGTATGGCCTGCAATTATTAGAGAATTTTTTACAATATGAAACCCAATCTCCTGTTTGAACACCTGATCGCTAAAAAAAACTTAAGCCCAGAACAAATGCACCAAGTCATTCATGCGTGTATGTCAGGTGAATATAATGATGCACAAGTCGCAACATTTTTAGCGCTCATGCGGATGAAGGGTGAAACTACAGAGGAATTAATTGCTGCAGCCGAGGTCATGCAGCACTTGGCTCATCCTATAGAGCTCGGTTCGAATCTGATTGATATCGTTGGCACCGGTGGTGATGGGAAAAATACATTTAATGTATCTACAGCCTGCAGCTTTGTAGTGGCAGCGGCAGGTTTTCCCGTCGCAAAACATGGAAATCGCTCTGTTTCGAGTCGGAGTGGTAGCGCCGACCTATTAGAACAGGCTGGTTTCATATTGACGCTTACCGATCAACAGGTACAAACGTGTATCCAACAATGCGGTCTGGCATTTTTATTTGCCCCCCACTACCACCCTGCCATGCGATACGCACGGACTGCACGACAACAATTGGGTATTCGAACGTTGTTCAATTTACTAGGCCCCTTAATTAACCCAGCTCGCGTAAAGAGACAAGTCGTAGGTGTATTTTCAACGGCATGGCAAAAACCTCTAGCTGCAGTCCTTGCTCATTTGGGAAGTGAACGAGCTTTAGTAGTCAGCTCTCAAGATGGATTAGATGAAATCAGTATTGCAGCACCTACAGAGGTAATTGAATATCGGGAAGGAACTTTTAATCATTGGATAATTTGTCCAGAAAACTATGGTATAGAGCGCCATTCTTTAGATGAGGTGATTGTTGATTCACCACATCAAAGTTTAGAATTTATTCAAGATGTATTTTCTGGAAAACAAGGAGCGGCACGGGATATGGTTTTATTAAATTCCGCTGCAGCGATTTACTGTGCTGACGAGAATACCTCTTTTGCAGAGGCATTAGAGCAAGCCAGGATCGCAATAGATAGCGGCAAAGCCAATCAATGTTTTACTCAACTTAGTCAACTAACTCAAACTTTAAATAAAGAATCGCATCATGAATAGTGTATTACAACGAATTGCTGAACGTAAGCAGGAAGAAGTTGCTCTGGCCCAAAAAAACAAACCATTAAATTTGTTAGTACAACAACCCATTATGGAGCGCCGTGATTTCGTTGCTGCGTTGAGCATGGATCAAGCCCCAGCAATTATTGCAGAAATTAAACGCGCCTCCCCTAGCAAAGGGTTAATCCGGGAAGATTTTAATGTAGAGGAGATTGCAACAATCTATGCACAACATGGTGCACGTTGCCTTTCTGTTCTTACTGATGTTGATTTTTTTCAGGGTCACCCTGATTATTTAGCTCAAGCAAAAAATCATTGCAAATTACCGATACTCCGTAAAGACTTTATAATTGATCCCTATCAAATTTATGAAAGCCTGGCATTAGGCGCGGATTGTATCTTACTGATTGTTGCCTTACTTGATGATATCCAACTCGCTGATTTTTGCCAATTAGCGCATGAACTGCAAATGGCGGTATTGGTAGAAAGTCATAGCAAAGAAGAACTGGAACGCGCACTGCGTTTGCCTACGCCTTTAATTG
The DNA here is from genome assembly GCF_026191115.1 of Legionella sp. PATHC035. Classification (NCBI taxonomy): domain Bacteria; kingdom Pseudomonadati; phylum Pseudomonadota; class Gammaproteobacteria; order Legionellales; family Legionellaceae; genus Legionella; species Legionella sp. PATHC035. Next base: position 685,150 of record NZ_JAPHOT010000001.1, read on the forward strand.
GCATTAATAATCGGAGCCTTCATACGTTTAAGACAGACATTCAACTCAGCATCCAGTTAAAACAATACATTCCTCAAGACAGAATAACCATTACTGAAAGTGGTATTAATACACATACAGATATCGATTTGATGCAATCTCACGGCATTAATACCTTTCTTATTGGAGAAAGTTTAATGAGGGCTAAAGACATAGGGAAAGCCTTAGATCTGCTTATCAATGGAGAGGAATAGACTAGAGGGTGTTGTGCATGGATGAAGACGGGGAAATTCCTTCTCCCATGTGAGGGAGTCGGTCTGAGGGTCTATGAACCAAATCCATTACCCTGATCTGATCTAATGGGACCTTCTCCCTAAGGGGATAAGATCTTCTCTTTACTAAATGGCAATGGGTGAACGCGTAAGCACCGTATACCGGTTTTCGCTATCGCTGCAGCCAGGCTGCAAAATGTTTTGGCTTAGGGAGTATCTGCCTGAATCTTTTTGAACGGTTTGAGTTAAGCCAATTCAGCCTTTCGGTAGAAGGGGCAGAACACAAAAACTACTCCCAATTGGGCTCGGAAGGCTGTGAAGGCTCCGGCTCAGGAGTTCCTGGAGTATCTGGCTCATAGGGCTCTGGTTCTGATGGATACTCATTAGGCTCATCAGGATACTCATAAGGTTCTGGTATTTCGTCACCGTTTTTCAAAATAGCATCCTTATGTTTGTATTATTTATAAAACATTATAGCAAAAGGAAAGAAAATGAAAGTAGCTGTAATCACCGGAGCTGCGAATGGAATTGGCTTAGCGTTAAGCGAAGTCAATTTACAACGAGGCAACACTGTAGTCATGGTGGATAAGGACGGCATTAAGCTCAAACAAGAGGCGGAACGTCTATTATCCCAATTCCCAGAAAAAATTCTGGAAATTCCATGTGATGTGACTCAATCGAATGAAGTAGTGCAGTTGGTAAAGCAGATTGAGGAGCAGTTGGGACGTGTTGACTGGATCTATAATAACGCAGGCATCATAGGACAATTAGCCCCCCTTTGGGACTTATGTCCTGAACATATCCAAAAGGTAATGGATGTTAATCTATACGGGATGATTCATATCATTCAGGCATTTACTCCTTTCTTATTTCGTCAAACTGTTCATTCACATATCATTAATGTAGCGAGTTTATATGCTTTGTGTACAGGGTCACAAACAGCTTCCTATGCGATGTCAAAACATGCAGTACTGGCTTTATCTGAGTCTTTGTATTTTGATTTAGTGCGCCTGAACAAGCCAGTGGATGTCTCGGTGGTTTTTCCATCTTTTACAGATACGGCACTGTTATCTCATACAACCAATACAAATTCCTCATTTCATGAGGCGTTAAAGTCACTTTTATCGCATTCTCGATCTGCAGTCGATATAGCAGAACACATAGTTCATGAAGTGGAACAAAAAAAGTTCTATATTTTTCCCGATAAAGAAGTAAAAGGATATTGTGAAGAACGAACTAAAGCAATGATACTTCAAGAAAAGCCACATGTTACTAATATTGAAAAATTAATGTGCGCACTCATTAAGCGACAAGAATCTCGGCATTGAAGGCAACCTTGTTCACTTTAGCCCGGATTAGCGCCGCGTAATCCGGGATCTCTGGCATATAAAACACGGGTTACGCGGCGCTAATCCGGGCTACTCATCTTCGTACTTTTCAATCACGCTTCCAACATATCCAACAATTCTTGACGGAATTTATGATAATCCACTTCAACGGCATGTCGTATATGCGATTTGAATCGATAATGGGGTTTATTCATTTCTTGAATTATTTTTTCGTGCAATTGATCAGGTCGTTTTAAAGTACCCATAATAATACGTGCGACTATTTTTGATTGATAATCCGCAAGAGGCCAAATACACCCTTGAGGCTGACACAAACCAATAAAATATAAATTATCATATTCTGGATGCATCATTTTTCGATAAAGCGGTATTTTGGTTGAGTTACTAAAGTCTGCAATTTCTTTATCAAGAAATGGGAAACTGATTTTATACCCTGTGGCAAAAATTACTGTATCAAACTCTTCATAGTTGCCATCAGTAAAATGAACTCGATTTCCTTCGAAATGAGTAATTCCAGGGCGAGGAAAAATCTCTCCATGCCTAATAAAATACAGTAATTCTGAATTAATGGTTGGGTGAATTTCTAAAGGGCCACAATCAGGCTTCATTAATTTATATTTCGCATATCGGCCTTGAAGGATACGAATAAAAAAGCTCAAAACTTTCTGTCTTAACCATGAAGGCATCCATCTGATTTTAGCCACAGCATCATCAGTCGGTTTACCAAACACAAATTTAGGAAAAATATTATAGCCTCTACGCATACTAATACAGGTTTTGGGCGAATTACGAGCTATCTCTACGGCTATATCACAAGCAGAATTTCCCCCTCCAACTACCAAAACACGTTGATCCTTAAAAACCGAGGCTTTTTTATATTGATGTGAATGGAGCAATTGTCCAGAAAAGGTACCTGGATAGTCTGGCATGAAAGGGTCCCAATGATGACCATTAGCAACCAACAAATAATCGAAACACGCTTCATTCGTACCTTGATCGTTTTCAAAAACAACGTTCCATTGATGCTGATCGGTATGATCTACCTTGACAACATTGGTATTAAAACGGATGTACTTAATCAAATCAAAATGTTCAGCATAACTTTTAAAATAATCTAAAACCAAGGCATGTGCTGGATAATCAGGAAAGTGCGCGGGCATAGGAAAATCTTCAAACTCCGACCAACGCTTAGAACTGATAATATGTGTGGTTTCATAAACACTGGAATGATTATTTTTTTCATCATATACCCAGTTACCACCGATCTGATTGTTTTTTTCGAATACGGTGATATCAGTGACTCCCTGTTCTTGCAAATTTTTAATTGCAGCAAGTCCACTAGGACCTGCTCCAATAACGCAGACACGGGGACAATCTTTTTTACCCTTTTGCTTTATTTGCATTACTCAACACCTTTTTCACTTCATCCATTATCATTGCTTGAACCACAGGATCTTTATCAATCGTGAAATGATTCACTTCAATTCCTTTTATCGTAGCGACATTGATATTGTCAATACGAGTTTTTTCTGGATTTACAGCCCTGAGTTTTAAACCACTAAACATGGGTACAAAACCAGGTTTGTAAAAATTCATCGCATGCTTCACGTTAGGAGGGACAATTGTTTGTGACACCGCATCTACAGTAACAAGCAAATCCACTGGAATGCCTGCTTTATCAAGATTACGTGCTACTTTAATTTGTTCATTAGCGCCCAAAGAATGCCCTACCAGAATGATAGGTCGGTGCATCTTATGATTTTGATAATAAGAAACAATAGAGCGCGTCACATTACCCGCGTTGTACCACATATTACTGGGTGCTGGTATATTACATTCCTCAACAACAGTACCACTCAGTGTTCGCATACCCGTACTAAAAAGTCCAAGGCCACCTAACATCGTATGTACTTCACCCCGGTAGGATTGTGTCTTACCCGACTTTACCGTTTTCACTTGTTTCGTTGATTTCTGAGATTTAGGTTGATGCACCACAGATTGAGCGATCTTTGGTATAGGTTTTTTCTCAGAAGCCCTGCCACCTGACAAGTCAACACAACCAGTCATGTTCATGCTGATCAGAAAAAACAAAAATGAGCAGAAAATACCTAATTTTCTATTTTTGAAGAAAGAGTTCATTTTATTATTATTCTTATTTTTTAGAGAAAAGATCATAGCCTATTCTTAGAAGGTTTGCCAAGATGGCTCATGCATGAAGTTCATTCTTTCGTGCTGTAAGTCTGCGATGAATTTTGTTACTCTGCGTCTTAAAGATGAAATACTTTTGTTATGTTTAAAATTTAAACATAAAGCTTGTTTTCTATTTATTTTCATTTTTATGGGATAATTTTAACTTATCATGGAACAACAAAAAAAAATTCTTACCGTAACTCAGCTCAACCGACAAGTTAAAAACTATCTTGAAAATGAACTGGGAATAGTCGATGTTGAAGGAGAACTCTCTAATTTGAGTAAACCCTCCTCAGGGCATTTTTATTTTACCTTAAAAGACAGCAACGCCCAAATCCGTTGCGTTTACTTTAAAAATCGCCATGTCAGTGCGCATAAACTGACCGATGGCCAACATATAGTTGCTAGTGGAAGATTAAGTCTTTATGAAGCACGTGGCGATTATCAATTGATCGTGGAACAAATTACCGAAGCAGGTCTTGGTGCGCTCTATCAACGTTTTGAAGCGTTAAAAAATAAACTTGCATTAGAGGGTTTATTTGACACCGCAAAAAAAAGACCAATACCGGTCATGCCTCGTATCATCGGAGTAATCACGTCAACCACTGGGGCCGCAATTCGCGATATATTATCCACTCTTGCTCGTCGATTCCCCTTAGCAAAGGTCATAATCTATCCCAGTGAAGTGCAAGGTGCTGGTGCGGCACAACAATTGATTCATGCATTAGAACTGGCGAATAAGGAACAACGATGTGATGTACTTCTTCTTGCTCGTGGTGGAGGAAGTATTGAAGATCTTTGGGCGTTTAATGACGAGCAATTAGCACGTCATATTGCAAGCAGCTCAATCCCTACCGTATCTGGGATAGGGCATGAAACGGATTTTACAATTGCTGATTTTGTATCGGATTATAGGGCAGAAACACCTACTGCTGCCGCTACAGCAGTAACGCCTGATTATAATGAATTGGTTAAATTATTAAATCACTCTATCTCACGAATGCATCAAGCAACGCATCGATTTTTGCAAAAATACCAAATTAAACTACAGCATTTAATCGACAAGATATCATCACCACAAAGAGCGATTGCGAGTTACTGGCAAACATCTGATTATCTGGAGCGGCAATTAATTGCGCATATGGTGTATCTTATCAAACGAAAAACACATCAATTGCACCTGTGCATCAATCATCTGAATGCTAAAAACCCCAAAACACAAATCAAACAAACCCAGATACTGTTACAAAAAATTACTTTGCAGTTAGTCCAACACATGCAAAATAAATTAAATCAACTTCAATATCAATTAAGAACTCAACTGTCTACCTTGCATGCAGTCAGCCCCTTGGCTACACTGGATAGAGGATATGCAATTGCAACGAAAGAAAATAAAGTGTTGTTTTCCAGTCAGCAAGTAACTATTGGCGACTCAATCGAGATACTCTTGGCACAAGGAAATTTAACTTGCGAGATCACTCAAATCAACGAGTAAAAAGGTGTCTGCTCATGAGGGATTCTTGATTTTTGGTGAAAGGTTGGATTTGAGCTCTGGTTGCGTTTAAACGATGCGGAGGAAACCTAATATACATTCCTATGTGAGGCTTCCTAAGTTTCTTTTCGCGCCAATGATGTGCCTAATGCTGCCTTTCGATAGATGGGCGTAAACGGATACGTATAATATGCTTGAAGAATTAAACAATAGTCTTGATTTCATTATCATCCAAACAAAAAATAACATTCCCACATTGGAAATTATTTTGTTAATACCCTGGCTTTTCTTTTTGGTAAGCCTGGTCTATAGAAAAATATTATTTCTAGGTATTATCCCAAGACAAATTCGCGGCATACCGGGCATCCTATTTGCCCCACTCCTGCATGCCAATTTCAATCACATTTTTTTTAATTCAATTCCTTTGGTGGTTTTAAGCAATTTCATTTTGATCAACGGACTTAACTATTTTCTAGTGGTTACGGTACTGATTACCATCTTAAGTGGGATTGCTATCTGGTGCTTTGCCAAACCTGGCTTACATGTAGGGGCTAGTGGCCTGATTACCGGTTATTGGGGCTTTTTAGTGAGTAATATCTATCAAAAGGGAACCTTAACGACCATAATCCTGGGAGTCATCAGCATCTACTATTTTGCTGGTATTTTTTTTGGTATTTTCCCCAAAGAAAAGGGCATCTCCTGGGAATCCCATTTGTTTGGTCTTCTCGCCGGTTTAGCAGTCAGCTACCTATTTGGATTTTACCCTAATTATTTTCAAGGGATTTCAGACCCAGGTTGGCCAAGATAGTAGAAATGTAAACTGGCCCTATGTTATTCTAAAGGGATAAAAAGAAAAATAACTCGAGAAATCAAGATGCACTCACTTAAAGCTTTTTTCTATGCAAGTATATTATGTATTCTGATCTCACCCGCACAAGCGGCCCAAGGAACTAAATTTTATGTAGATGGCTGTTGCAGTAATATGGGCGGAATTAGTTATTGTGACTCTTCGGCTGGACGACTTGTTTGTAAAAATGGTTTTTACTCTACCTGTTATTGCACACCACATGCAGTAATGGATTTACAACTCTTTCGGGGTTGCTGCTTATGGAAAGGCGGTCCTGTAACTACTTATAGCATCACGGGGCTCGTTGTATGTAATGATGGCTCTATCTCAGAAGAATGCTCATTGAGGCCAGAAGAGAAAATTGCAGCTTGGTAAGCTTAGGATTATACTTCGCGGCTTCTAGTACTCCGTGAAGTATAACCATCAGGAATTTACATGCTCGACCAGATACAAGCTACGATCAGTTCATTAAAGAAGCAAAAACCATTAATACTTTGCCTAACCAATTACGTCACCATGGATTTTATGGCCAATAGTCTTTTGGCTTTAGGTGCTGCCCCCCTTATGTCTGAGTCTCAAGCAGAAATTGAAGAATTAGCTAATCTTAGCCAAGCTATATACGTCAACATAGGTACTCTAGATGATGTCTTTATGGAAAGAGCCTTATTCGCAGCTCAAGTTGCACATGCTTTGGGTAAACCATTCATTCTAGATCCTGTGGGTGCTGGTGCCAGCAAGCTCCGTACTTCTTCGGCAATGAGATTACTTCCTTATGCCCAAGTCGTTAGAGGCAATGCTAGTGAAATCATCTCATTAGCGGGTTCAAATGGGGCGACAAAAGGAGTTGAAAGCGCAGACCCTGTTACTGACGCAATCAACAGTGCCCAAGTGCTGGCGCAATCACAAAAAACAGTTGTAATTAGCGGCCCCGAAGATTTTATAACCAATGGCGTGGATCACAAAATACTGCCCTTTGGTTCTAGCCTTATGCCACTTATTACTGGAATGGGTTGCACGATGACTGCCGTTCTTAGCGCATTCACTGCCTGTCATTCCGATCATTTTCAAGCCGCACTGCAAGCAACTGCATATTTTGGCTTATGCGGACAATTGGCTCATGAACAAGTAAAAGGGCCTGCCGCATTCAAACAGGCATTGATTGATCATTTATTTCAACCTGACTGGTCCTTAATGTCACAAACAATGGAGAGAGTATCGCATGATGCACTATAAAGCCTTATCAATAGCAGGCTTTGATGGTTCTGGAGGTGCAGGGATTCAAGCGGATCTCAAAACCTTTTCGGCATTTGGATGTTATGGGATGACCGTTCTTACTGCCTTACCAGTACAAAACACCCTTGGTGTTAGACGCTGCTACAATATCCCATTACAAGCCATAGACGATCAGCTTCATGCTTTATTTGATGACATTAAACCTGATAGCATAAAAATTGGCATGCTCTTTAACAGCGAAATCATCGAACTGGTTTCTTCATTCCTTAAAAAAAGAGCGATAGATATTCCTATTGTTATTGATCCTGTAACTGTTGCCAAAAGTGGTGATCCTTTATTATTACCTGAAGCGGTAAGTTCATTAATGACTGAGCTGATGCCACTTGCCACATTAATTACACCGAATCTTCCGGAGGCAGCTACATTTACGAAGCTGCACGCAATCAATGAAGATGAAATGATGGATGTTGGAAACAAATTACTCGATTTGGGTCCTAAATATGTTTTACTCAAAGGGGGACATCTGTCATCTCAGGAGTCGAATGATTTATTAATAGGAACAAATGGAGAAGTTCATTGGTTTAAAAGCCCGAGGATTGATTCCAAAAACACACATGGTACTGGCTGTACCCTTTCCGCAGCAATAACCGCCTGTCTTGCTCAGAACATAGATTTACTTACATCATGCCGCATCGCCAAGAATTATTTATTCCATGCCATAAACGCGGCAAAAGAAGAAAGTGTTGGCCTGGGACATGGTCCTGTACATCATTTTTATCATCTTTGGCCGGTACAGTTAGAAGATATGTAGGAACATAGCTTGTGATTGATAGCGAGGATTAGGTCAATGAACCCACATCATCGCGAGTACAAGGAGGGATCTCAAATGGTGACATAGTATGAACTGCACCCTCTTCATTTTTTTCAATTAATTCACCAAAGCTCAAAGCGCTGAAAAGGATTAATAGATAACCTATTGTTGAATAACAAAATACAGTGTCTGAGAAAGATAAGATACAAAAAGAAACCAGCAAGCCTAAAAGAAAAGGTTTCATTTCATTTAACTGCAACGCAGTTGTCAACAATGTGCCAATAAAAAACAGGAACAGAACAATCCCTACCAAACCAAGTTCTGAAAGGGTCAGCCAATATTGACTATGGGGCTCATTCAGCTTATGCCCCCAAGAAGGAATGGGTTGATCTTTAACAAAATTATATTGAAATCCTCCAGTACCCACTCCTAAAATTGGATGCTTTTCAAATAAGGATTGGGCATATTGATGAAACTGGATTCTAAAACCTAAAGAGGTGTTCGCTTGATTGTTTTGCAAGAGCTTGATTTCATTAATCATTGATAAAGTTCTATCTTGCATCACGGGACTTAGCACATAAACCAAACCAAGTGCTCCAAGAAATGCCACCATCCCTAATAGGGCTTTTTTGGGTGTACATTTTTGTACAATGACCAAGGACATTAAAATGCCGTAAGTCACATAGCCTGTTCTTCCAGTATTAATAAATAATATTTGATAACTTCCCACTAAGGTCATAAGTAAGTAAAGAAACCGCATCCAACCGCTTTTATTATTCTGCAATGCTAAAATTAGGGCAAAATAAACTCCTAAAGCAATCATAAAACCCGTAACGATATGATTATAAAAAATATATCCGGGATCTTCAGTGTTTATCGCAAAAAGTTGTTTCGCCTTGAGGCATGAAAGAATGCTAGTGAGCAACATCGCCAATATATAAGAATTCAAAACCCATAGCCTTGTCTTTGGTTTAACAAACCCCACAGCAAGAATGGGTAGGAAAAGGAGTTTAGAATATTTATCAATAACATTATATTTTAAGGAAAATGGAGCTTGAGACCAGAAACAAGCTATAAGAACAAACAAAAACAAAACAAGTGCGGAACGAGCCCATAAGGTGTTAAAAGCGTAAGGCAAAAATTGTCTGTAATAAGGAGTTAGCAGCAAAGCAATCAAACTTAATATCAATAAAATTGATTTAATACTGGTGCTTATAGGAATAAAAAAGACCAATAAAACAAGAAAGGTGGGTGCAATTAAATTAATTTTTCCCTCTAAGAAGCTTCGTATCAAACTAATTCCTCTGTACTTTTTGCCAAAGATGGCAATTGTTCCATATCAATATCTTGATACAATTGCTTAATGCCACGATAAAAAGTTCCCTGTGCATTAAATACTGCAAATAAAAAACCTATTCTGCCATCCAAAAATCCACATTGCAAGATATAACACCGGAGGAACATCCATGAAGTGCTGGCCATCGTTTTTATAAAACTGGGGGTTCTTTTCTTTTGGATATAGGTTTTTGCACTATACGATGAATACTTATTCATTTTATATAAGACATGACTGACGTCTTTAAATGAGTGGTGCTTAATGGCGCTTTTAATTTTACCAATTCGTGCACCCTCAGGAAGTACTATTTTTTCATGGACAATATCATCACTAAAATAGGCATTTGCTCGTTTAAAAAGACGAATATGACGCTTGGGGCTAGAAGAATACTTTAGAGGTTTATTATAAAAATGCATTTGAATTGCTATTCTAAAGGCATCTGCTGAATCAGACGCCATGGACTCCATGATTTCTCGTTGCAATTCCTCGCTGACTGATTCATCAGCATCAAGATTCAATACCCAGTCGCCTCGAGCTTTTGATAAGGCTCGCTGTTTTTGAGCGCCATAACCAGGCCAGTCAGTAGAGAAAACATGCTCAGTATATTCTCTGGCAATGGCTACTGTATTATCGGTGCTTCCCGAATCCAGGACAATTATTTCATCAGCAAAACGAACGGATTCGAGACACCTTCTTATATTCCTCTCTTCATTTTTGGTTATTATTGTTACAGTCAACGTCATTTAAAAAACGCCCTCTCTATGATCATGACTATCAAAATGTAATTTCCCATCTTTAACTTTTAAGGTGACATGACCGCCATGCATCAACTTACCGAATAAAAGCTCATCAGCCAGAGGTTTTTTAACATTTTCTTGAATCAATCTGGCCATTGGGCGCGCGCCCATGACTTTGTCATAGCCATGTTCAATAAGCCATTCACGAGCCATTTTATCCACGTTAAAGGTAACCCCTTTATGACTTAACTGTTCATCCAACTCCATAATAAACTTATCAACTACAAGACCAATCGTAATTGCATCCAATGGAGCAAAGTTAATGATGGCATCGAGTCTGTTTCTAAATTCAGGACTAAATTGTTTTTTAATCACCTCTAGACCATCATTGCTGTTGTCTTGTTGTGAAAAACCGATAGAATTTCGTACTAATTCTCCTGCACCTGCATTTGATGTCATTACCAAGATGATATGCCTAAAATCGGCTTGACGTCCATTCGTATCAGTTAAAGTCCCATGGTCCATGATCTGTAACAGCAAGTTAAATACATCTGGATGGGCCTTTTCGATTTCATCAAGCAACAGTACAGCATGAGGATTTTTAGTCACGGCTTCTGTCAACAACCCTCCTTGATCATAACCAACATATCCTGGGGGAGCTCCGATTAAACGTGAGACGGTGTGTTTTTCCATGTATTCCGACATGTCGAAACGAAGTAATTCGATGCCTAAAACATTGGCCAATTGTCGCGTTACCTCTGTTTTTCCAACACCTGTTGGCCCAGCGAATAAGAAACACCCTACTGGTTTTTGTGGGTCTCGCAGACCTGAGCGGCCTAATTTAATCGCAGATGCTAATGCAGTAATTGCTTGATCTTGTCCATATACCAGAAGCTTCAAATCACGTTCCAAATTACGTAAGGTATCTTTATCACGAGCAGATACCTTCTTAATAGGTATACGTGCAATTTTTGCAACAACACTTTCAATTTCAGTAACACTAATTATTTTTTTGCGTTTGCTTGCGGTGAGTAAATTTTGGTAAGCACCAGCCTCATCAACAACATCAATCGCTTTATCGGGCAAAAATCGATCGTTAATGTATTTTGCAGACAGTTCAGCAGCAGCTTTTAAGGCAGGAATGGTGAATTTCACACCATGGTGCTCTTCCAATCGGCCTTTTAATCCTTTCAATATTTCAAAAGTTTCGTCCACTGTGGGCTCAGGAATATCTATTTTTTGGAAACGTCTCGCCAAGGCTCTATCTTTCTCAAAGATACCTCGGTATTCCTGATAAGTTGTTGAACCAATGCATTTTAGCTCGCCGTTTGCCAGCAAGGGTTTAATAAGGTTTGATGCATCCATGACACCACCTGATGCGGCACCAGCACCAATAATAGTGTGAATTTCATCAATAAACAGAACAGCCCCTTCCTGTTGTCCTAATTGCTTTAACACTGCCTTTAATCGCTTTTCAAAATCGCCACGATACTTAGTACCGGCAAGTAAGGCCCCCAGATCCAGTGAATAGACAATACAATCACGGATGGCATCAGGTATTTCACCATCCACGATGCGTCGTGCTAATCCCTCCGCAATGGCGGTTTTACCCACGCCAGCCTCACCAACGAGCAAAGGATTATTCTTTCTTCGCCGACACAAGACCTGAATGGTACGTTGTATTTCTTCATGACGTCCGATTAAAGGATCAATTTTTCCTTGTTTCGCACGTCGATTGAGGTTTGTACAATAACTTTCTAAAGGTGATTCATTCCCTTCTGATGAACTCATATCATCTTCCATAGAGTTCATGTTCTCATGCATATCATTGTTTTGATACTTGGAAACACCATGAGAAATATAGTTAATCACATCGAGTCGTGTGATATTTTCACGGCGTAAGAAATAAACTGCCTGACTTTCTTGTTCACTAAAAATCGCAGCTAAAACGTTCGCCCCTGTGACCTCTGTTTTTCCTGCAGATTGAACATGAAAGACTGCGCGTTGCAATACACGTTGAAAACCTAAAGTAGGTTGAGTTTCCCGGTCTAATTCATCCTCAGGAATTCTAGGAGTGGTCTCATCGATGAATTCAATTAAATCACGGCGTAGGGCTTCAATATTTGCATCACATGCTTGCAATACACTTCCTGCCGCTGGGTTATCAAGCAATGACAACAACAAATGCTCAACGGTCATAAATTCATGACGTTTCTCTTTGGCTTCCTTGAAAGCTAAATTCAAGGTGAATTCAAGTTCTTTATTTAACATTGTCGTTGCTCCTCTTCAGCCCATAGCAATTTACTCGGGTTCCATGCTCGATAGCAATGGGTGCTGATTCATTCTGGCGTACTCATTTACCAGAGCTACTTTTGTTTCTGCTATATCTCGTGTAAATACCCCACACACGCCTTTTCCTTGGATATGAACCTGTAACATCACCTGAATTGCAATTTCTTCATTAAGGTGAAAAAAATGCTTCAGTACATCAACTACAAAATCCATAGGTGTATAATCATCATTGAGCAACACCACTTTGTACTTTCTAGGCACTCTAATCTCTGTGCTCTGTTCCGGCTCAGCGACTTTATGCCTTACAATTTCCTCTAGATTTTGCCCAGTCATAATATACAACCTCTATATTATTTTTATAGACTCACTATGCACTTTTGGCCAGTAAAATCAGTTATTTTTAATGAAAAAATTAGTCTTTGAAATAATCAAAAACATATTGGTTAGATAGCATTCATTAAGCGATAAACTAAAAAAGATACACATTGTGGCCTAGGTAAAGCACAGTGCATCTTAGGAGACCATCTTCGTCTTTCCTTAAATTACTCTGCACTTCACCTCGGCTAATGGATATCCACTCAATTTACATATGCTTAATTATCTCATCTCCAAAACCAGAGCTGCTAACCAAAGTAGCTCCGATCATACCACGCTCGAAGTCATAAGTTACAGTTTTGGCTGCTATAGCACCTTGCATGCCTTTGATAATTAAATCCGCAGCTTCATTCCATCCCATATGACGGAGCATCATTTCAGCAGAAAGAATAATTGAACCTGGATTTACTTTATTCTTGCCTGCATATTTCGGTGCTGTTCCATGCGTTGCTTCAAATACAGCAACGTCATCACTAATATTTGCTCCTGGAGCAATACCAATACCGCCTACTTGAGCAGCCAAAGCATCAGAAATATAATCACCGTTTAAATTAAGTGTCGCGATTACACTGTAATCTTCTGGTCTTAAAAGAATTTGTTGCAGGAACGCATCAGCAATTACATCATTAATGATGATTTGCTTACCTGTTTTAGGATTCTTGATTTCCAACCAGGGGCCGCCTTCATATTCTTTAGCACCAAAAACATCACGTGCCACTTGATAACCCCAGTCTTTAAACGCACCTTCGGTAAATTTCATAATGTTGCCTTTATGAACCAAAGTTACCGTATGGCGGTCATTATCAATCGCATATTGGATTGCAGCTCTTACTAAACGTGTAGTCCCAGCTTTAGAAACGGGTTTAATCCCTATTCCGCAGTGCTCAGGAAAACGGATTTTTTTAACGCCCATATCCTTCATTAAGAATTCAATCACTTTTTTCGCTTCAGGAGTATCCGCTTGCCATTCAATACCGGCATAAATGTCTTCTGAATTTTCCCTAAAAATAACCATGTCTGTTTTTTCTGGTTCTTTGAGTGGACTTGGAACACCCTCGAAATAACGAATTGGTCGTAAACAGGTATAGAGATCCATTTCTTGGCGAATTGCCACATTGAGTGAACGAATCCCACCACCAACTGGGGTCGTTAATGGACCTTTAATTGAAACAACGTATTTTTTCATCGCATCTAGGGTTTCTTTAGGCAACCACTGATCGGGACCATACACTTTAGTTGCTTTTTCACCGGCATAAACTTCCATCCAAGCAATTTTTCTCTTATCGCCGTATGCTTTAGCGACTGCAGCATCAACGACTCGAATCATGGGAGGTGTTACATCAACACCAATACCATCCCCCTCAATAAAAGGAATAATGGGATTATTAGGGACACGAAGTGACAGATCCTGAGCAACAGTAATAGCTTCACCTTGTGAAGGCACTTTGATTTTATCGTATGTCATTGACAACTCCGTAAAATTAGAGAAAAGGCAATGATAGCATGTGATAAGTTGGAATCCCAAGTATCATTTTTATTTAATTACTTGACTTGGATGCTTACTAAGCAGACTGAATTAAATACCTAGCATTTTATGCGTCAATCGGATATCAGATTAAAAATTTAAGATGAAAAATGCATGCTCAGCTTAGCTACATATGCCATGTTCTGACTGAGCGACATTGAAAGATGAAGAAGAAATGCCAACTATTTAATCCTGCCAGCTTAGGCATGTTGCAACATTTTAATTTGCTCGATCAGCTGATCATATCCTGCTTCTACGTTGATATAATCATTTTTTGATAAATATATAGACAAAGATCCATCATCTGTTGCAGAAGGTTTTTGTAAAACGCCATTATACCCTTTGCTTTTTAAACGAAGAAAATCATTGATTTTGGTAACTAAATAAAAATTACGAAAATAATTTTCAGGAGTCATATGAATTGCCTGGGCATCATTTTCTAATGTCTTCCCTGGTAGATAATCCTTAAGTGAATAAGTTGAATTGTTATGAACGGCGACGACTTTGCCTTTTGGCAGCAATTGTTTGATTTTAGTTGCCAGTTTATTTACTTCTCGATGCGCCTGGGGATTATATTGGCCAAACTGCGATAAGGTTTTTTTAATCCCGTTATCTGTAAAAATACGATTGGGATCAAACTCATAACGCTGGTTGTTTAAATGAAATACGATGTTACGACCTCCAGAATGGACCAAAGCAATAAGACTCCCCCCCTCCTTTTGAATCACTGTTTGAGCTGCTTTTAAAGCCGTTTGTTCATTATGATGCAAATGGATATACGTTTTGCCTCTGCCTACTAAATGCTTAATTTCTACTTTTTCATCCCCAACCATTACAATGTGATTCATCGCATAGGCAAACTGGCAAAAGAAAAGCGAAACAAGTATCGAGTATTTCATCTACTTTATAAACCCTGGCATAAATTGTACAATGCCGGCCATTGTACAATAATTAACCTATAAAAACAATGAATTGGGTAAAGGAATTGCTCGCAATATAGAAAACACCTACTATAAGCCCACCCGAACTTTTTGATAATATCAAATGCCTGAAATCATATTGTTCAATAAACCCTATGGTATCGTCAGCCAGTTTTCTGGAGATAATCCAGAACATACCTTAGCCTCTTTTATTAATAAGCCCCATTTTTACGCCGCAGGCCGATTAGATAAAAATAGTGAAGGATTGTTATTATTAACAAACGATGGCTCATTGCAGCACCGATTAACTCATCCCAAATTTGAAAAAAGAAAATATTATTGGGTTCAAGTAGAAGGCATACCCTCACAAGCAGATTTGGAACCACTTAAAAAAGGCTTGGTCCTTAAAGACATTACCTTTTTACCTGCCGAAGTTAAATTTATAGATGAACCCCAGTTATGGCCTCGTAATCCACCAATTCGCTTCAGACAAAATATCCCTACCTGCTGGCTAGAAATCATTTTAAAAGAGGGTAAAAATCATCAGGTTCGCAAAATGACCGCAGCAATTGGCTTTCCCACTCTAAGATTAGTACGACACCAAATTGGTAGTTGGAAATTAGAGGATTTACAACCTGGTGAATACCGAACAATACAGCACCATTTCAAATAACCCAACCCCACCACGAGTGCAACGGGGATTTCCAGCGTAATCTGGTACTAAAGGATCGAGATTCCTGACTCAGTCCGGGAATGAGGTCTCAGCGATAAACCAATCGCTTCAACAAAGTATCTTCTCCAAGTAAGCGAATCCATGGCCAGAGAAACATACCCACCAAAGCACTCGCTACGGGTGTAAATAAGCTGTAATTGTAACCAAGTAGCGCGGTGATTAAAGAAATAATGGATTGATATAAAAGACAAAAGAAACCAATTAAAAAAATTTGTTGCATCATTGAAAAAAACTGAAACCGCCGCGATTTGCTGGACGCAAGCCAGGTGACCAAAAGTAAAGCAAATGAATGTTCACCAATCACTGTGGCGAGTAACACATCTAATAACAGTCCCACGAACAATAATGTAGTCAGTCTAAAATTACCTGGCAAAAAATATTCGATATAAAGTACAAGCAACAAAACCCAAGGAGGTCGAAAAGCAGAAATCAATTCCGGCATAGGTAATATGGATAAAAGAAGAGCTATAATAAATCCCAAGCACAACCGTATGCGAAGATTTCTCATCACATCGTCTCCTTGGCATTTAATCGCTCATTAATTTGTTCATTCAATTGCTCTTGTTCGGCATCGGGCCAGATCAGTAATACAAGTCGATTACGATTGAGCAGTGCGACAGATTTTACTTTCACTTTTACAAAATCTTCGCCAGGAATACTATTCACTTCTTCCACGAATCCTACAGGATAACCTTCTGGATAATGTCTGTCCAAACCGGAGGTGACTAATACATCACCAGGATGAATTGAGGAGGTTTTTGGCAAATTAATTAGGGATAACTTCTCTATATCATTGGTTCCAACAAGAATTGCCCGCTCCCCAGTACGATTGTTTCGTACAGGCACGGCACTTTTAGAGTCAGAAATAAGTAAAACGGTACTGGTTATAGGACCAACATCAACAATCTGCCCCATAACACCTTTAGCATCCAAAACAGGCTGGCCTACATATGCCCCATCACGTTTTCCTTTATTTAAAACAACTACTTGACGTGAATTGCTGGTATCCACAGCAAGAATTTGTGCAGCCATTGCACGCATATCCGCCTGTGACGAGGTAAGGAGTAATTCTTTTAGTTGTGAATTTTCTTTTTGGATTACCGTTAATTTTTGTAATTCTGCTTCCAGCATTGTTTGTTGATATCGCAATTGCATATTTTCGGCAATTAATGCTTTTTTGGCACTGACAAGTGACTGTACCCAGCCAATGACGCGTACAGGATAATCTACCGCATATTGTAAGGGGGCAACAATAAAGGAAAAGCCGCTTCGCACACTATCTAAATAACGATAATGATAATCAGAGAACATTAAGAAAACAGAAAAGACAAGAGCGAGTACAAATCCTATAGAACTGTACCCGCCCCGACTAAACAATCTGTTATATGTACTATTCTGTTGAGAGGAAATCACCGCCACGTAAATCCATGGTTTCTAAAGCTTTACCACCACCACGTGCAACACAGGTTAGCGGATCTTCAGCAATTAATACAGGTAAGCCCGTTTCTTCCATCAGCAGAGTATCTATGTTTTTCAACAGAGCTCCGCCTCCAGTTAGAACCATACCACGTTCAGCAATATCAGCTGCTAATTCAGGTGGAGCCAATTCTAAGGCTGCTCTTACAGCACCAACAATACCAGATAAAGGCTCTTGCAGTGCTTCTAAAATTTCTGCACTAGTTAGAATGAAACTACGAGGAACGCCTTCAGCGAGATTTCTTCCACGAACTTCGATCTCAAATAAATCACGGCTTGGGAACGCAGAACCAATTTCGTGTTTAATACGTTCCGCAGTAGTCTCACCGATAAGTGTTCCGTAGTTACGACGAACATAGGATACAATAGCATCATCAAACTTGTCGCCGCCTATGCGAACAGACTGGTGATAGACAATTCCACTTAAGGAAATAATAGCCACTTCAGTGGTACCACCACCTATATCCACAACCATGGAACCACTGGCCTCTTCCACGGGCATTCCAGATCCTAAAGCAGCCGCCATAGGTTCTTCAATAAGAAATACTTCACGCGCTCCAGCACCCATTGCGGACTCACGAATTGCGCGACGTTCAACTTGCGTAGAGCCACAGGGAACACAAACCAGAACACGTGGGCTTGGTCTTAAGAATTTATTTTCATGTACTTTATGTATAAAGTGCTGCAACATTTTCTCAGTAACAAAAAAGTCAGCAATCACACCATCTTTCATTGGTCTGATGGCATTAATGTTGCCTGGAGTCCTTCCCAGCATTCGCTTCGCTTCAAGACCAACAGCTGCAACTCGTTTTTGTCCTGATTCATTACGCAAAGCAACCACGGAGGGTTCATTTAAAACAATCCCTTTATCTCTTACATAAATCAATGTATTGGCTGTTCCCAAATCAATCGATAAGTCATTGGAAAACACACCCCTTAATTTTCTGAACATAAGCCGCAATTTCCTGTTCTTTTTTTTGTGCGCTACTTTATCCTAAATTTGGATAAAAATCGACAGTTCTTAGACAACAATTTTAAATTAAAGAGTGAATTTTTATACATGAAGATTATTTTGAGTTTTTGACCTGAACACACGAATGCAAAAAAATAGTTTCAGATACTGTTTATGAAAAATGAAACACTCAACCTTGCCCGTTCCCTCGGTTCATTTTTGGGCGTGCCCGCTTGATTTTAACCCGATCCCCGAGTTGCGGCTGCCCTCACTCAAGCTGATTGACGTTTGATAACCTCAATAGTCTAAGTGCAATGCAGCGGAACCCGGGATACAGTTTGTATTTTTTATAGGTCGGTCGTAACACTTACATCAGCGACCTAAATAATAACTTGTTTGTGATTTATTCTATTTTACCAATAACAAATACTTGATTTAATTTATCTCGATTTGTAGTCATAAATCGCTGCCCCAATCCCTTCACATCAGCAAGTTCTTCCAATGATTTAAATCCATGATGACTTTTCCGATAGGCAATAATTGCCTCAGCGCGTTTTTTGCCTATACCCTTTACAGAACCAGTAAGCGTCGATAAATCTGCGGTGTTCAGATCGATTTTATGAATAACTAGAGGCGGCTTTTTCTTCACTGAAGAGTCTTTAGGGATGACTGCATGAGCAGAAAGAGTGATTACAGATAATGACAATGCGGTAGCAATAAATTTTGCTCTCATAATTTTCTCCTAATTGTTGGACTAAGTGGCTCGTTCCAGAGCCGGCAGAAGTATCCCAAGATTTTAGTGCACTGTCGAGTGTTTTTTTTAATTTTTTGTTTTAAGTTCAATGAGTAACGAAGGATTTGTCCTGAGTCTTAACGGATGCATACTTCCCCTTCTGCCATTATCTAAGGGCCTCGTCATTCCGAGCATCACGAAGGCTGACGTCGTGGCTCAGAATGACGAGAAAAAGGAGAGACACAATGAAATCAAACGGCGGTGACCTTATACAGCACGTAAGCAACACATGCAGTTAATTTTTTCACCATGTCCAAGTGCAAAAATTCATTAGGACCATGCGCATTCGATTGAGGTCCTAAAACTCCGGTAATCATAAATTGTGCCTCCGGAAATTTCTTTCCTAACATGCCCATAAAAGGTATGGTTCCTCCCTCGCCAAAGTAAGCAGCTGGTTTACCATAATAAGCCATTGATGCTTCATCAGCAGCTTTTTCCAGCCATGAAGCAAGTTCAGGTGCATTCCATCCTTGTGATCCATCACCGACCTTAAAACTTACTTTGGCATGATAAGGAGGATTGGTGGTTAAGGCATCATGCATTGCGGTTGCAGCCACTTTAGGGTCAAGTAGAGGTGGCAAACGCATAGACAGTTTTAATGCGGTTTGAGGGCGTAAAACATTTCCTGCGTCCGCTATGGCAGGAAATCCATTAGCTCCAGTCACTGTTAATGCTGGTTTCCAGGTTCGATTTAAAATTAATTGTTTTCTGTCCTTGGTTACTGGCTCAACCCCTGCATACAATGGAAATTCCGCATAAACCGAATCTCCTAGAACCTGAGCACATTTCTCGGCTTGCTGCGTTCTCTCTTCAGGAATATCACAATATAATTCAGGTAATTTCACTTCTCCAGAAACTTCATCTTCGATTCGGCTAATCAATTGTCGAGCAACCCTAAAACTGTCTGCAACAATACCACTTGCCGCACCAGAATGAACTCCCTCACGAATGAGTTCAACAGATAGTTCACCTACCAAATTACCGCGCAATGAAGTAGTCATCCATAATTGTTCGTAATTACCTGCTCCAGAATCAAGACAAATAACCAAGTTGGGTTTGCCAATTCGTTCATTAAGCAATTCAATGTAATAAGGCAGATCGTAACTGCCACTTTCTTCACACGCTTCAATAATTAAAACGCAACGTGGAATAGCTAAGCCTTGTTTTTGTAAAGCGGAAATCGCAGTTAACGAAGCATATGCAGAATAGCCATCATCGGCAGCTCCCCTGCCATACAAGCGCCCATCTTTTAATACCGGTTTCCAAGGATGCAAATCTTCGTTCCATCCTGACATTTCAGGTTGTTTATCGAGGTGGCCATACAACAAAACCGTTTCGTCAATTTGACCTGGAACTTCGATAAAAATTAAAGGGGTACGCCCTTCCAATCTCATAATTTCCAGCATCATCCCTTTAGGTGCATGGGCTTTACACCAATTAGCAATATGACTAACCGCCTGCTCCATTAATCCATGTTCCTGCCATTTTGGATCAAAATGAGGTGATTTATTCGGAATTTTTATGTACTCACATAAGCTGGGGATAATTTCCTTTTCCCATTGACCACATACAAAATCATACAGTGCTTGCGGATTGAACATGAACTTGCTCCTCAATTATAGCTACAATTTGGTCCGTAGCCGACTTAATATTTAGTGCATTGATTTTATTATGAATATCCTTTTTATTTTTCTCCAGTTCATGCAAGCTTTGCAGCAAAGTGTCTGTATTTAAAGAGCGATCTTCAATCACGAGGCTAATACCCAATCCTTGGAAATATCGTGCATTTTGGATTTGATCTCCTCGACTGACCTCAGCCGGTAAAGGAATTAAAATATGGGGCTTGCCTAGAGCCAAAATCTCATAAAGGGAATTTGCTCCAGCCCGAGAAATAATGATTGACGCTGCAGCAAACAAATCAGCTAATTCTTCATGAACATATTCAAATTGTTTGTACCCTACATAATCAATTAAAGAAGGTTCTAATTTCCCTTTCCCACAAATATGAATAATTTGATAGTTCTTGGTTAATTGCTCTAGTGCATCACGAATACTGCGATTGATAGAGCCGGCCCCCAAACTACCCCCTATCACTAAAAGACAAGGTTTTTTAGAATTAAATCCACAGAACTCATGACCGCGTTCACTATTACCTTCAAACAACTGTTCACGGATAGGCGTACCCGTCACTTCTATTTTATTTTGTCTTTTAAAGTGCTTTTTTCCCGCCTCAAAAGTCAGGCAAATTTTATTAACAAAAGGAAAACAAAGCCGATTAGCAAGTCCAGGACTCATATCCGATTCATGAGCAACAACAGGAATCCGATTTAACCAAGCCCCCACTACCACTGGAAATGCAACAAACCCTCCCTTGGAAAAGACGACATCGGGTTTCATCTTATTAAGCAGGAAAAATGATTGAACGATGCCCAATATAATTTTAAAAGGATCCAATAAGTTTTTTACACTCAAATACCGTCGTAATTTACCGCTGCTGATCCCATAAAATGGGATTTTAAGTGGTTCTATCATCTGCTTTTCAATTCCATTCGTCGAACCAATATAGGCAATGTCCCAACCTTTTTGACTTAATTCACGTATCAATGCCATATTAGGCGCTACATGTCCTGCGGTACCTCCTCCCGTAAAAACAATCATGGGCATCATAAAATCTTCCTAATAAGTAAACTTAAGTCTATAGCTTGAATCGACTTGGTAATCGCACCAACGGAGATGAAATCAACACCTAACCGCCCTATTGCAGCAATATTTTCCAGAGTAACCCCTCCGGATACCTCTAAGGTGCAATGTTTTGGTTGATTCAATCTCACTGCTTCTTCAAGCATACCCTGACTAAAATTATCCAGCATAATTCGATCTGGATGAGCACAAATGGCTTCGCGCAACTCATCCAGAGTTTCCACCTCTACCTCAACTAACATTTCTTTATGACTTTGTCTTGCCAAAGCAACCGCTTTAGCTACGGAGCCACAGGCTGCAATATGATTTTCTTTAATTAAAACAGCATCGTAAAGCCCCATACGGTGATTAACACCACCCCCACAAGTCACAGCATATTTTTGGGCCGCTCTTAATCCTGGAATCGTTTTACGCGTATCCAGTAATCGAGTCGGCGTGCCCTGCAGCTTTTGGGCATATCGATATGTTTGCGTTGCTGTGGCAGAAAGAGTTTGTAAGAAATTTAATGCCGTACGTTCACCTGTTAAAATACTTCTTCCTGAGCCGTATAGAGTACATAGAGCATATGGTTCTGCTAACCATTCCCCCTCAACAACATGCCACTCCACTTTAATTTGGTCATCCAGTTGATTAAATACCTCTTTGACCCAAGCTTGACCACATACTACCATAGGCTCCCGGGAAATAATTTCAGCCTCAACCTGAAGCTGGGGAGACAACAAAATCGCAGTAACATCGCCATCACCTACATCCTCATATAATGCACGGGATACATCGGCTTTTACGTCTAAAGAGGGGTTATTCATGGGCTAGTTTCCTATCTTTTGCCGCATAACGTGCTTTGAGTAACATAGGGGCAATAAAAGTGGTAATCATAACCATCAAAACGATCGCGGAAAATAAATCATCGGAAATAACACCCAGAGTCCGACCAATTGAAGCAAACACTAGACCCACTTCACCTCGTGGTAACATACCCATACCAATCAGCAAGCGATCATCTGAGGGGCGCGCCCCATAGCCACTGATTAATTTACCTACTACCGCGGCGACGATTAAACCACTAGCCAAAATGATGACATTCCAATGGTAAAAACTTTCTAATTTAACCTGAATACCAATCACGATAAAAAACATAGGCGCTAATATGGATTCCAAAGGAGATAGTAAATGATAGATACTGCGATTTTCTTGTTGGCTCAAAGGGATACCATCAAAGTAGTCATCATGAAGAATTATCCCCGCAGTAAACGCACCAATAATTGTGGCAAGTTGAAGCACTGAGGCCAACCAAGAGAGAATCATAATAAACAGGAAGGAAATAAATAACTTTGCTTCCCATGGTTCAAGAAAACGAAAAAAATGAATTGCCTTACGTAAAACAATCGGACCTAAGAACAAAGTTCCTGCAAAAAATAATGTCGCACTCACGATGATGCGTAATACAACCATTATATCGACTGCACCACTAATGACTAAGGAACTAACCACAGCTAAAATGATTAGGCCCAATACATCATCTAACATTGCTGCACCCAAAATGATTTTTGCTTCCCGAGTACGTAATTTTTTCATTTCAGTCAGTACTCTGGCTGTAATACCTATACTGGTCGCACTCAGCGTAGCTGCGATAAATAAATCAGATTGATAGGAACCATTAGGCATTAATAGGTAAGCGACACCAAAACCCAGGAGCATCGGTGCGATCACCCCAATCAAAGCAACAAAAAATGAATCACGGCCTGTATGTTTCATTTCTGCTATTGAGCCTTCCAAACCGACCATAAAGAGAAGAAAAATAACCCCATATCGAGAAAAAATATCCACAATATAAGCTATTTTCAGAAAATCAGAGCCGTGCGGCCCGCTTAAAGCGCCAACAATTTGTTGTGCATAATTGGTGTTTGGGATTATCGATGTAACTGCTTGATTTAACGGAACTCCTTTGAGTATTTCTCTGACTATATCAAAAATGGAAGAACCTTCTCTGAGTAAAATTGCCAATGGAAACCCGTAATAATAAAATAGATTACCGACAAGAATTCCCATCACTAACTCACCAAGAACGCTAGGCTGATTTAAGCGTCTTGCGGTATAACGGCCAATAATTGCAAAGAAAAAAATAGTAGTCACACCAAGCAATACAAACGCAACCGGATCAACATGATCAGGCTCAGCCGAGGCAAAAGCCATCGCAGGGCATATTCCTACAATAAAAAGCCACCATTTTAAACGCTGCATTACAGTTCCATACTTTGCTAAAATACTCTCTTCGTCAATGTACTCGTAACCTGGTGAAACGGAGTGAACCCCGGTTACGGCACCTCCTAGCTTTCTCCCAGGCTACCCTGAAAACATTGCTTGCACGGTTACATCAGTCTCATATAGGCTATTGTTTTGCCAAAAATAAACAGGTTTCCAATACAGAGTCTGGGTTAAGTGACACACTCTCTATGCCCTCTTTCATTAACCATAGTGCAAAATCCTGATGGTCTGAAGGTCCCTGGCCACAAATACCTATATATTTATTCGCCTTTTTACATGCAGAAATGGCCATATGTAACAACGCTTTGACTGCGTCATTACGCTCATCAAATTGAGCAGCAATCAATCCTGAATCTCTATCTAAACCTAAGGTTAACTGAGTCAAGTCATTAGAACCTATCGAAAAACCATCAAAATATTCTAAAAATTTTTCTGCCAACAAGGCATTGGAGGGTACTTCACACATCATGATAACACGCAGTCCATTTTTGCCTCGCTCTAGCCCGTGTTGTTTTAAAACTTGAATAACATTACTTGCTTCAGAGACAGTCCTGACGAAGGGGATCATCACTTCTACATTGTTCAAGCCCATTTCCTCTCGAACTCGACGAACTGCTTTACACTCCAAAGCAAAGCAGTCGGCAAAAGATTCTGAAACATAACGTGATGCGCCTCTAAAACCCAACATCGGATTTTCTTCATGTGGCTCATATAAATTACCGCCAACAAGATTAGCATATTCATTGGATTTGAAATCTGATAATCGCACAATGACAGGCTTAGGATAAAACGCAGCAGCAATTGTCGCAATTCCCTCTTTTAATCGTTCGATATAATATTCAACTGGAGAAGCATAGGCCGCTGTTTTTTCGATAATAAATTGTTTTAACTCTTTATCTTTTAGGTTATCAAAATCGAGCAATGCGCGTGGATGAATACCAATCGTATTGGAAATTAAAAATTCTAAGCGCGCTAAACCAACCCCTGAGTTAGGAATGGATTGGAATGTAAAGGCTCTTTCCGGATTCCCCACATTCAACATGACTTTCATTGGTAGCTCAGGCATCGTTTCTACATCAAGACGCTCTTGCTCATAAGGTAATAAACCTGCGTAAACATAACCGTTATCCCCTTCCGCACAGCTCACCGTCACTTCATCACCATCACGTATGGTTTTCGTCGCATCCCCACATCCGACCACTGCAGGAATACCCAACTCACGCGCGATAATAGCAGCGTGACATGTTCTACCACCACGGTTGGTCACAATAGCAGAAGCACGCTTCATAACCGGTTCCCAATCAGGGTCAGTCATATCAGAAATCAATACATCACCGGGTTGGACTCGGTCCATTTCACCTACGTCTTTAATAATTCGTGCTTTACCTTGGCCTATACGTTGTCCGATACTGCGGCCTTCGGCCAGTACTTCGCCCTTCTTTTTAAGGGTATATCGTTCCAATATTTGTTTATTGTCACGGCTTTTTACTGTTTCTGGACGAGCTTGTAATATGTATAGTTGACCATTCAAGCCATCTTTTGCCCACTCTATATCCATAGGCCGTCCATAATGCTCCTCAATAATCATCGCTTGATGAGCCAAACGTTCCACCTCATCTGGGGTTAAAGAAAATAATAATCGCTCTTTCGGATCAACTTCCACCGTTTTAACGCGTTCTTTCTTGCTGGGATCATCACAATAAACCATCTTTAATGCTTTACTACCCAGATTTCTGCGAATTACTGCGGGTTTACCTGCTTTTATCCCAGGTTTATGGACGTAATATTCATCAGGGTTTACGGCTCCCTGAACAACCATCTCACCCAAACCATAGGATGAAGTAATGAATACTACCTGATCAAAACCTGACTCAGTATCCATAGTAAACATCACTCCACTTACCGCCAAATCACTACGAATCATCTGTTGAATACCTGCAGATAAAGCGACCTCATGATGTTCAAACTGATGATGTGTACGATAAGTAATGGCTCTGTCATTGAATAATGATGCAAAAACATGCTTTATGGAAAGTAGAACCTCATCAATCCCTTTTACATTTAAAAAAGTTTCTTGCTGACCGGCAAAGGAGGCATCAGGTAAGTCTTCTGCTGTTGCTGATGAACGAACTGCCACACTAAAGTTATCATGGCCAATCGTTTTTGCCAGCTGTTCGTAGGCAACTCGCACTGAGCGTTCAAACTCAGGGGTAAATGGCGTGTTGACAATCATTTGTCTGATTTCTTTCCCTACCACAGCTAATTGCTGCACATTTTCTGCATCCAGGTTTGCTAATTTTGCATAGATTTTTTTATCTAAATTATCCTGAGACAAAAACTCCCGGAATGAATCTGCGGTCGTCGCAAAGCCACCAGGAACAGCAACCCCTGCTGAGGATAAATGACTGATCATCTCTCCAAGAGAGGCATTTTTTCCACCAACCTGCTCCAGGTCGTGCATGCCAAGATGTGCTAAATCAATAATATGTGTTTTGACCGTCATAGATACCCCAAGCCCATAAAATGATAAGTTGTCATTTTACTGAAAATGTCCGGCTATGGGAATTGAAACTTTATTGTCAGACAATATTCGTACTCATACCTTAAATTCATCAGAGTGTTTTCTTAATTCTGGATATGAGTACCAATACTTGGGTCTGTTTACGATTCACTTGATTATGCGTTACTTGCAGCCAAAGCCTGAGAAAAATCCTTATGGAAATTCGCGGCGCCCAGAAGTTCAATGATCCCCCCTTTGCGTAGTTTTTCCTCTACTCGTGAATTAGCTCCACTCAAAATCACTCTCACTTTTCGTTCGTGTAACTCTTCAATAACTTCTTCCAAAGTTTGCAAACCGGTTACATCCATAAAAGGAACCCAACGCAATCTGATGATTAAAGTCTTGGGATCAGAATGAGTCACTGCTAAAGCATGTTGAAATGCTTCAGCGGCTGCAAAGAAAAAAGGGCCTTCGACAGCATAAACCAATACACCATTTGGCAAATTGTCCATATTTTGTCGTGCCAACTCATGCGCCAATTCTTCCTGAGACATTTGTTGTACTTCAACGCTAGAAGCCATACGCCGTATAAAGTGCAACACTGCAATAATTACACCTATATTTACTGCAACCACCAAATCAACAAACACCGTAAGGAAAAAAGTGACTAATAAAATCACCACATCAGCTTTGGGGGCACGTTGTATTAGTTTAACAAAATGTTTTACTTCACTCATATTCCAAGCGACAACAAATAAAATTGCGGCCAATACGGTTAGAGGTATATTTACGGCCAAAGGAGCTAAGAAAAGAATAATGAGTACTAATGTGAGTGCGTGAATTATCCCTGCTAAAGGGCTATTTCCCCCATTGCGAATGTTGGTCGCAGTTCGGGCAATCGCCCCTGTTGCCGCAAACCCTCCAAATAAGGGTGCAAAAATATTCGCGATTCCTTGACCAATGAGCTCCTGATTGGAATTATGTTTTGTGCCCGCCATTCCATCAGCGACTACTGCAGATAAGAGAGACTCTATCGCACCAAGCATGGCAATAGTAAACGCAGGTCCTATCAATTCGAGCACTCTATCTATGGTCAGATCAGGGAGTTTAAATTCGGGTAAACCTTGAGGTATTCCTCCAAATAAGGAACCTATGGTTGCCACCCCAGAAAAATGATAAAAAGACTGTAATATGGAAACGGTTAATAAAGCAACAAGTGGGCCTGGGACACGTTTTAATCCAGGAATTCTGTTTGAACAAATGACTAGGAATAACGAGAAAAAGCCCAAAATAGTTGTAGGTACATTGAGCTGAGGAAGGGTATGCAATAAGTACCATAATTTTTCGTGAAAATGGCCGCTACCTCCAGAGGGAAGACCAAAAAAGTAATGCCATTGTCCAACCCAAATGACCACACCGATTCCTGCTGTAAAACCAATAATTACGGGGGCAGGTATAAATTTAATAATGCCGCCTAAACGAGCCAGGCCAAAAAATAATAACATGAACCCCGCAATCAAGGTGGAAATTTGCAAACCAGAAACCCCGTATTTTGCAGTGATACCTGAAAGGACTACAATAAATGCGCCTGTAGGACCTGCAATTTGTAAACGACTTCCACCCATCACTGAAACAATTATCCCAGCGATAATTGCTGTATAAATCCCTTGTTCCGGCCTCACGCCCGAAGCAATAGCAAATGCCATCGCAAGAGGCAAAGCGACAACTCCTACAATAATTCCCGAGATAATATTTTGTAACCAATATTTTTTGTGGAACAGACCTGCTTGATAGGATTCGATTATGGTTTTCATAAAATGATGTGACTTATTTTTAAAAATGAAATCATTATACACAAACATATTAAAAAGATATCAAATTTGAGATAAAATTCCTTACTTTAATTCACATCTGGTCGCGCATCTAATATTATATGTGCTTTATCATTAGGGCTAGCTACTTATGACTCTTACTGCTTTAAATGCGATCTCTCCAATCGATGGACGTTATATCAATAAAACACGGGCTCTGAGTCCTTATTTTAGTGAGTTCGCCTTAATTTATTATCGCCTCACTGTAGAAATTCGCTGGCTCGAATCTTTAGCTGCGAATAACTCGATTACAGAGGTTCCGCAATTGAATCAAAAAGCTAAAGATTTTCTCAATGATCTGATTGCCAATTTTGATGAAACTGAGGCGATCAAAATTAAAGAATTTGAAAAGAAAACAAATCATGATGTTAAAGCAATAGAATATTATCTAAAAGATAAATTCCAGCAAAATGACAGCTTGAAAGCAGTTACTCCATTCATACATTTTGCTTGTACCTCAGAGGACATCAACAATTTAGCTTATGCGTTAATGGTAAAACAAGCAATTGCACAGGTCATTCAACCTACGCTTGCTGAAATCATGGGCGGCATTACGCTCCTTGGGAAACAACATGCTGATGTCCCTATGTTATCCAGAACCCATGGCCAGCCAGCAACGCCCACAACCATGGGGAAAGAGCTTGTCAATTTTGTTGCTCGTCTCAAAAGGCCACAACAACAACTATGTGAAGTCTTGATCCCAGGTAAATTCAACGGTGCTGTTGGTAATTATAATGCCCATGTTGTAGCTTATCCAGAAGTAGACTGGCGTAAACACTGTGCTAACTTTGTCACCTCTCTGGGGCTGTCTTTTAATGCCTATACTACGCAAATTGAGCCACATGATGGTTTGGCAGAAGTATCACAAATCATGATCCGTATTAACAATATTTTACTGGATTATACTCAGGACATCTGGAGTTATATTTCTCTAGGCTACTTTAAACAAAAAACTGTAGCTGAAGAAGTTGGTTCCTCCACCATGCCTCATAAGGTAAATCCTATTGATTTTGAGAATGCAGAAGGAAATCTGGGGGTAGCCAACGCACTATTCATTCATTTTGCTAATAAACTCACACAATCAAGACTGCAACGCGATTTATCTGACTCTACTGTTTTACGCAATATAGGGATGGGATTTTCTTACAGCTTGATCGCCTATCTCTCTCTGACTAAAGGTAATGATAAATTACAAATCAATAAACGTGCTTTACAAGAAGATTTAAAATCGAACTGGGAAGTACTTGCGGAAGCGGTGCAAACGGTGATGCGCCGATATAATGTCCCTAATGCATATGAACAATTAAAAGCATTAACCCGGGGACAAGGAATAGATGAGCAAAGCCTCAAGTCATTTATTAAGGAACTCTCTATACCCGAAGAAGCGAAAGCGCAACTGCTTAAACTGACACCAGAAAACTATACGGGGCTAGCAACTCAGTTAGTAAAGGCCTTTTTATGAGTGATACACTCACACAACAAGGACAAACTTTTGAGTTTGATGTGCTTGTGATTGGTACAGGACTAGCGGGTTTGCAATATTGTTTGCAGCTCATTAGTCTGCAGCCACGTCTAAAGATCGCCTTAATTAGCAAGGCAGAGTCTATTGAATGCAATAGTCGTTACGCTCAGGGCGGAATCGCTGCTGTTTTTTCAGCAGAAGACTCCCTAGAATCACATATTTCGGACACTCTGGTTGCAGGCGATGGTCTGTGCTATCCGCCAGCTGTTGAATTCATTATTCGGCAAGGTCCAGACGCAATAAAACAACTGAATGAATATAATGTTCACTTTAAACAAGACAGCAAAGGCAATTTCAATTTAGCACAAGAAGGCGGACACTCTCACCGGCGTATCTTTAATTGTGGCGATCAAACCGGTTTATCCATCACACAAATAATGAATCAACGTGCTTTGCAAAGTGAACAGATTAGTCTTTTTGAACATCATGTTGCGGTAAACCTCATTACTCATTACCATCCCCATCGCACCGATATTCAAGGTGAAGTTTTAGGGGCCTATGTTTTAGATTGCTCCGCCAACCGTATTCATACTTTTTTAGCAAATTGCGTGATACTGGCTACAGGAGGGGCAGGTAAAACATACAGATACACCACCAACCCCATGGTTGCCACCGGAGATGGGGTGGCCATGGCTTATCGTGCTGGAGCTCGTGTCGGTAACATGGAATTTTACCAGTTTCACCCCACCCTGCTGCATCATCATTCTTTAAATAATTTTCTCATTTCGGAAGCAGTACGTGGTGAAGGGGCATTACTTAAAAATGCCGAGACCGGTGAACGGTTCATGAAACAGTACGCGCCAGAACAAATGGAGTTGGCAACACGTGATGTGGTTGCACGCGCCATTTTTAGTGAAATTGAACGCAGTCAAATGGGATATGTCTATCTGGACATTACCCATCAATCCAAAGAATTTTTGAAAAAACGCTTCCCGCAAATTTATACAACGCTCTTATCCATTGGCATTGATATGAGTCAGGATATGATTCCTGTTGTGCCGGCAGCACATTATCAATGTGGGGGAATACTTACCGATATTGATGGCCGTACGGATTTAAAACGCCTCTATGCCATAGGTGAAGTGGCGTTTACTGGTTTACATGGTGCCAATCGCCTGGCGAGTAACTCCTTACTTGAAGCTTTAGTTATGGGTTCCAATGCCGCACGATGTACTTTAAAAGATATTTCTTCCCCTTGGAAATATACCGAACATATTCCGAACTGGAGTGCTCCAAGTGAAGTCAATGCACGACGTGCCAGCCAAATTAATGCCCAGTGGCGGGGATTAAGAGGAGAAATGACTTCTTATGCTGGGATAGTCCGGACTGAGGCAGGGCTTGAAGATCTACTACAATTAATAATAAAACGAAAAAAAATAATTGAAGAGTATTATTGGAGGCATTGCATCACCCGAGATTTTATTGAGCTGAGAAACATTATTCTTAATGCTGAATTAATTGTAAGAGCTGCTCTCGCAAGGCGAGAATCACGTGGTGGTCACTTCCGTGAAGATTATCCTAATAAAAAAGCTGAGGCACAAGAAAGTATTGCCAAACTGGGATTAATGGATACTGCACCTGAATAATAAATTTAATGTAGGTTGGGTACAGCTACCTTCATCCCGGGCGTAGCTAGGGATGGCGGGATTCTATTGCACCCAGGCTCAATATTCCAAACGACACATTAAAATGATTTGAGGCAAAAATAGATGTTTAAAAATCCCACCATTTACACCCCTGAAACAACATTAATGCATATCCGCAACGATATGAGCATTTGTCAAAGTGACTACCCGATAGACTGGTATCAGGAAGACTTTATCCCATATGCCCAAGAATACCAAGCATTGCCAGATCGTAAACTCACCACCGTTTTAGCATGGATGACTCCTTATCTCAAAAAAGCACAGGATCATTTTGGAGAGCGTTTATTACTCTTGGCACATTATTATATGGGTGGTGATATTGTCCGCTTAGTCGAGCAATTTGGTGGCCTTATTGGTGATTCCTATCAATTAGCCTTGATGGCAGCCGAGCATCCTGAAAAATCCGTTATTATTGAATCAGCAGTACATTTCATGGCTGAATCAATTAGTATTTTAGCGAATAAGAACCAACAAGTGTACATTACTAATCCTAAATCCGGTTGCACGATGGAGATGCTTGCTAAAGACTTCATGGTTGAACCTGCTTTTCTTGATTTGAATGAACGTTATGGTGCCGAGAATATTTTACCTGTTTGCTATATGAATACTTCAGGCCGAGTGAAGGCGCTTACTGGAGCCCAAGGTGGTGCAGTATGTACCAGCTCCAACGTAAAAAAAATATTTCAATGGGCACTGAAGCAAAATAAAAAGATTCTCTTCATTCCCGATCAACATATGGGCGAGAATGTCGCCTATTGGTTAGGCATAAAAAATCGTGCCTACTGGCCAGGTGGAACTGCAGGAGCCCAATATTGTCTTGCAGGTCAAGATGCAAAAACACTGAAGCAGTTTGATGACGCTCAACTCATTCTATTTGCCAGCCAATGTGCCGTGCATACGCATTATCAACCGGAAATGTGCGATTATTGGCATCATCAAGGATATACTACGATTGTTCATCCTGAATGCCGCAATTCAGTAATCAAAGTAGCACAGCACTCAGGTTCTACCGCCTTCATCTGGGATTATGTGGTTCATGATCGTGCCAAGACCAAACGGTATGCTATTGGTACTGAGAATCATATGGTAGAAAACCTCAAACAACATTGTAAAGGCTTAAATATAGAAGTAGTCAATTTGGCTGAAGCACCTAAAACAGAAAATGAAAAAGGTATTGGCTGTGGTTGCGCGACCATGTCACGCAATGATCCTCCGCATCTGGTCGCCCTTGTCGATTTGCTAAGACAAGGAAAAACCATGGCTTATAATGAGGTTAAAGCTGGAGATGTGGTCAATGAATTCACTGGAAGCCGACATAGATTACCTGAGCATGATCAGCAATGGGTTATCGATAATGCCAAGAAATCTTTGCAAATGATGATTGATATAACGGAAGATCGTATTTAATTCTTTCACTTAAATGGATTTAAAAAATTGTAGCCTGGCTGGCATAGCAAACCCGAAAAACCCCATACCTTATAGCCAAGCGTAACCTGAATTACGCTTGGCTGTACTTGAGTAGAAATTACCAGCAATCTTAATGACATGCACAACTAGGTGATTGGGAGCCATCTTTACACGTTAGAAAACCAGTAGATTTATTGCATTGACCTACCCCACCGTGTTTCGAACAACAACCTTTATTACTTGTACCGCTGGTTGTAGTACTTGTTGTACTGGTTGTAGGTTTAGTAGTAGTCGATTTTCCACTCCACCAGTGAGTTTTAGGCTTGGTTGGAGTTGTCGTGGTAGTTGAAGTAGTTGGAGGAGTCGCAGTTGTTGTTTTGGTAGTTTTTTGCTTGGTCGTTGTTGCCGTCTTTTCTTTCTTACACTTGCATGTTGGTGACGCCGTACCATCCTTACACATTTGAAAGCCAGTCGTTTTATTACAGGAGGCCACCCCGCCATGCCCTGAACAACATGCCGCATATACCGCTAACGGACTACTCAGTAAAAAAAGTACAGCAACAAACTGGTTTGTCCATCTAGAAGCCCTATTCGTATTTTTCATTTGAAACTCCATTTTCGTCTATGACATTAATAATATAGACCATATTTATTTAAACGACACAAAGGCTGATACCCCTAAACATGGACCTACAAAATTAATTTCCACAAATAAGTAACACGCCGATTTGCTTTAAACTTAATTGCCTTCTTTAAACCCAAAAAATCCTTTAATCTTGGCAAAAAAACCTTCAGCTTCAGCTTCGAGCTCTCGTAAGTCGCCCAATTTTTGAACGATACCCATTTCCTCTTCGTTAAGTTCCACACCAATTTTACTTAATGCTTGCTGCGGATCATCTTTTAATTCACTAAAAAAGTTAGGATCGTTTTTAATCGCTTCCATTACCGCCATCACTTTGGGGCTTTGGCTTGTAAGTGTACTGAAATCCATAATCATGACTCCTTAGATGACTTAACCTAACATATAGTTATTTTAGTACATAAATTAATCAATTCTATCGATAATGTTCACACCATACCCGTGTTTTAAATTATGCTGTATCAAATTGACATTGATCCAATCCTCGAGTACAAACAAAACCATTTAATGTCTCAATCCAACTGTAATCCTGACGCGATGGGATTTTAGTTAGGGTCTGCCACCAGATGGAGTATTCACCCGCGGAGTTCTTATAAGTACAAACCACTCCTTGTCCATAACCTGCAACTAAAATATTTGCCCGAACAAAATAGGTATTCTCATCCCCTTGTGGAGGATTAGGCGAATAAGGATTGACAGTCCACGGAGCGGGTGGAACGCCCCATTTTAATGAAGTCGTTTGCGGATCAGGACAATTCATCGCATAAGCAACACCAACAAATTGCGCAAGAAAAAAACTAAATCGAATAAAATGATATTGCCTCATAAAACCCACTTTGATAATTAGCTATTTTTTAAATAATAATATACTAAAACCCATTGTGAGAATTTTTTTCTTTGTTATAATGGCCGCTCAAATGCCTGGGTGGCGGAATTGGTAGACGCGCCGGATTCAAAATCCGGTGGTGGTGACACCGTGTGGGTTCGAGTCCCACCCTAGGTACCATTAAGTTATTTATTTTCTTCACGTTACATCCCTTCTCAAAAATTCATAAGCAACCTTTTTATAAAAATAATTGAAGACCTCTAAATTCCAAATGAACCTTATTAAACGTTTTCGCCCATTTTTGCACGGTGCTGATGCAGGTTGCGCCTTGGCCAAACTACTTTTTAAACTAAAAAATAAAACCGGCCTATACTATAAAGAAATAGGACATATGCTTTACGAAACTTAAGGAATTAAGATGTCGACCAAGTGGATTAAGAGTCATCTGACTTTGATAGCAGGACTTTCATTACCCATTCTACTCATGCTTGTATTTTTGATTTCTAATTTTTCATTTTTAAAAACTGATCCACCACGTTATAGTCTGCTCTTCTCTGTCTTAGACTCCTCAACGGGCTCCTTTCCGGTGCAAGTGAATCTAATCGTTAAAAATGATAAGTTGGTGGCCCAATACTCAAAAACTCAAAATAATTATTGGGGAATAAAAAAACTCTACTTCTTTGATGCAAAAACACAAAAAGTACGTGAACTTCCTTTAGATTTCCCTAATTTTAAAGATAACTCAAGTTTTAAAGAGGAAGCGGTGCAATCAGCACAACAATTTAAACTGGATACATCACTGGAGTCTCCTGATGGCTATGTTTTGTATACCGACAATAATAATTTGAATACTGGATTGTTGTCCGATCTTCTTATTGGTAATAACTATAAAAATAATTATATTTGTCTTAAAAAAAATGCTACCTGCTTTAAATTATCCAACCCTAGTTTAGGACGCTATTTTACTTCGAGTAATGTTCAATTTGTTGGCTGGATTAAACCATGAATAAAGAGCAAGCGTTAGAAAAAATCGTTGATCTTGCCAAACAATATCACATAGAAATTAAAGAAATTGCCATCGCCTTGAAACCGAATCAATCGCCAACCCCGACAGATCAAAACAGCTGGCTAAACAAACTGTACAGTTATCTAGGTGGCATCCTAATCCTTGCAGGTATTTGCGCACTGATTGTGATGAAATGGGAAGAATTCAACATCTACGAACGTGTGACCTTGACTTTAGGCTTTGGCTTCTCGTCTTATATTTTGGCATTTGTATGCTTCAAACACCCTAATTATCAAAAAGCTGCGACACCATTATTGCTGATTGCCTTATTCCTTGAACCAACGGGACTAGTCATCTTGTTGCAAGAGTATCCTACGATCCTCCCAATGGGGTGGTTATTCATCATAGTCATTATCTATTTTACGCATCAACATCTTGCAATTATATGGGATAAGTCATTCATTCTTACAATCACCACAGTGGTATTTGGATGTATCGTTTTTTCCTCTACAACAGGGACTAATCGAATTTTTTTAAGTTTAGGTTTTGGATTTTTAACTTTTACTTTGGGTCTTTACTATCGAGACAAATCATCCAAAATGAGCGCCCCTTTGTTTCTTGTTGCCGCAGTTCTTGAAGCCGGTGGATTGCTTACTTTTTTATCACAATATACTTCCATACTAATGCCGACATGGGGGGTATTGTTTGTAAGCTTTATCCTCTTTTTACAGTATGGCATAACATTTGTAAGCACAAGACTGACAGTACTGGCTTTTATGACGCTGGTTTTCCTCTACTCTTTTTTCCTCGCAACATTTGAATTACTGGGGGTACCAGAGCGTTTACAATGGTTTGTACTCAGTAGTTCATTACTAACAGTCAGTTCATTTATAAATCATTCAAAATACCAAAGCATTGCTGGTTTACTCTTTTTCATATCATCAGTCGTGCTACTCTCTGTAACATTCGATATCGTTAGAGATAAACCTTATGAAATCCTCTATCTGGGTTTGGCTTGTGGATTAATTTACATGGCAATTATGGAAAGCAGCCGCGTCTTACTCTTCATCGCAAGTTCGGCCACCCTGTGCTTTATTTTGTATTTTTCAAGCCAACACTTCCCCCACACTATAGGGTGGCCGATTACATTGATTATCACTGGAATACTCTTAGTAGGAGTCAGTGGTATTGTTATTAAACTAAATAAAAAATATATGTAGCAGGTATATCAAACTCTTGAAGAAAGGTCGAATTTCAGTACAGGTTGAACGAAAATCTTTTGAAATTGCGGAGGGTAGACGAACTAGGTGAACATTTTGGTAAAGATTTCATTTAAGATGTACCCCCATTCTTTGATGCAGGGTGACGGTTTACCTAATGGGATTCAATTCACCCTCTTTTTCTACTGCATTGAGGTTTTGTCGATTTTCTTTTGTTTGTTCTTTAATCATAATTAAAAAAGGAATGAACAGTAGAGCAAATACAACGGAGAGTTGATACAAACCGACCCAGCCTATGGCGATTTGAATCGTTGCTGCAACAGGTCCAGAGAGAATACGCGGTAATGTAGATAGTGCAACAAGCATCGAAAATTGGGTTCCGGTATACTGTTTGTCAACTAAACGCATGAATAACGCAACAAGCGCTGTAGAGCCCATTCCCGCTGCAAAATTATCAAAAAATACTGAAATTGCCAACAAGGGAATATTTTTTCCAATTATGGCTAAAGCAACAAATAAAACATTGGTCAATGCTTGCAATAATCCAAAGATCAGTAACGAGCGATACAACGAGTAACGCATCAATATAAATCCTGCACACACGCCGCCAAGTAAAATGGAACCGACTCCTAGCATTTTATTGATGTAACCGATGGTCTCTAAAGAAAAACCAAGCCCTTGAATTAAGAAAGGCATAACAATACCACTGGTAGTTGTTGTAAAAGCTTCACCTAACTTATAACAAAAAATAAAAAGTAGCAGTGGGATAATGCCTGGACGAAATATCAATTCCTTAACGGGAGCGATAAAAGATAAAGCAAAATTACTCCTCTCTTTAATGTCAACACTGGGTTCCTCACTAAAGAACACAGCAAACATGCCCGCGATCATCATGAGCCCCATAAAACGGTAGGTATAAGCCCAACCTAATTTTTGTGCCATAACTAAAGCCAAACCACCAGACAATAATAACGCGATTCGATAGCCTAATACTGCTAAAGAAGCTCCCAAAGCATGTTCGCCGACGGGTAAATATTCTGCTCTGTGCGCATCAATCGCTACATCTTGGGTGGCAGAAAAACACGCTAAAATCAGAGCCAAAAAAGCCATTAATTTAGGATATTGCTCTGGAGTAAACCACGCCATCAAGTTAAATCCAAGGAGCAATAAAAATTGCATACTTAAAATCCAACTCCGTCTTTTTCCCATACTAAAGAGCGAGTATCGGTCTAAAATAGGTCCCCAGAAAATTCGGTAAGCATAGGGCAAACTAACTAAACTTAAAGTTCCGGTAGCAAAAACGGACATCCCGCTGTATGCAAACCATGCCTGTAAGGTACTGCTGATTAAAGCCATAGGCAAGCCAGAGGAAAAACCTAAAATGAACACAATAAAGAGTCGTTTATTCATTTTGCGGATCTCTCAAAGGCGGAAAAAATGATCTTGAAAGAAAACCTCACTCCGACTTTTAGGAGTGAGGTACGATAAGGAGGGAAATTCCCTTCTCATTGATTAGGCAGCTTTTTTAACGGAAATCAAATGAATTTTGAAAATTAAAGTTTCATTTGGACCGATAGGACCACCAACGCTACGTGGGCCATAAGCTAAGTCTGAAGGTACGAAAATTTCCCAAGTAGAACCAGCAGGCATCAATTGTAATGCTTCGGTCCAACCAGGTATTACTTGCGATACTTGGAATGTCGCTGGTTTACCTGCTTTTTCAGTGCTGTCAAATACAGTACCGTCAATTAAAGTACCAGTATATTCAACGGTTACTGTATCAGATTTGCCTGGCTTAGCTCCTGTACCGGCTTCAATAACTTTATATTGCAAACCACTTGGCAATACAACTACACCTGATTTGGATTTGTTTGTTGATAAGAACGCTTCACCTTTAGCTTTGTTCTCTTCAGCCTTTTTATTGAACTCGGCGCTGCGCTTTGCCATCAAATCTTTCTGAAATTTATTCAGAACATCTTTCATTTGTTGTTCGGTCAAAATCAATTGGGCACCAGACATTCCATCTTGCATTCCCTTAGCTAATGCGTCCGGATTAATATCAATACCTTGATTTTTGAAGTTTTTTCCTAAATCAGCACCAATACTATAAGATAATTTATCTTTATCCGTAACAAGCGATGTAGCATCAGTAGCAGCCATTGCAGTAGACATTGCCAGCCCCATAATGGCCGCAGTGACCAATTTCATCTTCATAAAGAATCCCCTTGTAGTCTTTCTGTTGTGCATATCCTCTCAATTTCTTATGGAAGATATTGCATTCTAAAATGCATCATAATTCTGCCTAAATTCACGTGAAATTACCAGTATTTAAATGCGATTAATTGTAATTATATTACAAAGTTTATTGAATTCATGACTGTCCTCAAATGCCTATCCCTGGTAGCACTGAGTAACAGCGAAGCCACGGCGAACTGAAAGTCAATAGGTTCACTATAATTAAAATAGACAAATAACTAAGATCCCTCTACACTTTGCACTAATTGTAACTAGAGATTAACCCACATGAACATCAGTGTTTTTGATTTATTCTCCATTGGAATTGGTCCTTCAAGCTCCCATACTGTTGGCCCTATGCTTGCTGCTAATGCTTTTTTAAAATTATTGGACGAGATGCAGCTCCTGAATCAGGTACAACGCGTTAAAACCGAACTTTATGGTTCACTTGCTTTAACAGGCAAAGGTCATGGAACAGATAAAGCGATTTTAAATGGATTAGAAAACAAAGCACCTGAGACTGTTGCTCCTGAATCGATGGTTCCGCGTATGCATGAGATTCTCGGCTCCCATACGCTCAATTTAGCCGGCAAGAAAAATATTCACTTTAACGAATCAACAGACTTTCTGTTTTTGCAAAAAGAGCTTTTGCCAAAACATTCTAATGGAATGCGTTTTTCCGCTTTTGATAGCCAAGATAATTTATTAATTGCTCAAGTTTATTACTCAATTGGCGGTGGTTTTATTACTACCGAAGAAGATTTTTCCAAAGCCACTGAAGAGACCAACCCACCTCCATATCCGTTTGCAACCGCAGCCCAACTCTTGGAATTATGTGAGAATAATAATTTAAGTATTGCGGAATTAATGCTTATTAATGAAAAAACATGGCGCAGTACTGAGGAAATCCATCATGGAATTTTGGCAATTGCCAAAGTTATGGATGATTGCATCGCTAATGGATGCAAGCATGATGGCATTTTACCAGGCGGCCTTAACTTAAAAAGACGCGCTCCTGATTTATATAAAAAGCTCATGAATGAAAAAGGGGTAAAAAGCATTTTCGAACAATCAGATATCATGAACTGGCTCAATCTTTATGCCATGGCTGTCAATGAAGAGAATGCAGCGGGTGGACGTATCGTTACGGCACCGACTAATGGGGCTGCAGGTATTATTCCTGCTGTGCTCAAATATTGCCAGCACGCACATGATAGAATGAGTAATGAGGACATATACACTTATTTTCTTACTGCAGCAGCGATAGGCATACTTTACAAAAAAGGAGCTTCTATTTCTGGGGCTGAAGTAGGATGCCAAGGTGAAGTAGGTGTTGCCTCTTCTATGGCTGCAGCTGGTCTTACAGCAGTTCTTGGGGGCACTGTAGCTCAAGTTGAAAACGCAGCAGAAATCGCAATGGAACACCATTTAGGAATGACCTGTGATCCTGTATTGGGTTTAGTACAAATACCATGCATAGAACGTAACGCTATGGGTGCAGTAAAAGCAGTTAATGCAACACGAATGGCACTTATTGGTGATGGTCAACATCAAATTTCGTTAGATAAAGTGATTAAAACAATGAAGCAAACAGGAATGGACATGCAAAGTATTTATAAAGAAACATCTATGGGCGGCTTAGCAGTTAATTTACCGGAGTGTTAAGAACGGTGTATCGGCTGATTTGATGTTTTGTATAATAAATTTCTCTAAGCCAATTATCCTATGCTCATGCATCTCCTTATAAAATGACTGAATTTCCTCTTCTAAACATGAAGAGGATAGTTCAGTTACAATCCCCTTAAGTTTTTCCATCTTTTTATTGACTCGCATATTCCTATACTGCTCCTCTCCGCCTCTATCTTTAACAAAAAATAAATTCTTACTTATCGAATGCCATGCGGTTTCACCCTTGGAGTTCACAATCTCATCTTTGAGGTTTTCCGAATCACGAACTTCTTTTTCTAGTTCAGGTACAGCGTGTTTTGTTCTTAAGAGCCTGACAGGTAGAGAGCTCGCAACGAGTTTAAAATCATAGATCTCATTGAGTTCCTCCTCCGTATAACAATTCGTGAGCGATTCACGAAATTGCGTCAAGGTCCTTATTGCCTCATCTATTTTTATTTCCTGTTGATGAGCCCTCATATAATCATAAACTGGGTTGTACTGATCTTGATTTGATAACATTGAAACATTATCGGTCACAAAATAAGCACATGCACGCCCTTTCATTTGTAATGTGTCTATGGGAATATAAATCATCAATGTGCACAACTTACTTAAACTACCAAACCTCATCCTACTGCTTAATAAATTCGTTAAAACGAGCGATTGTTTGAAACCAAGCGGATCACAAATTAAAATATCTAAACCAGGAGGGGTTTCTGTTCCTTTAAAATTGAATTCTAAAAAAGACCAATGATTTAATTGCGCACTTCCGTCCCATTTTGAAAAAGCAATTTCAAACCGCAAATCTTTGACACAAGACTCAATCATTTGCTCAATAATCCCTGCTAAAACATCCATTTCATCATAGCTTATTGCGAATGCGTTAAATTGATTGCTCCTTTTTTTCAACCGGTTTTTTAAATGTAAAAAAAATGCCATAAGGTCTTCAGGGATACTGTCAGGCTTTCCACTAAGTGCGAGTAATGATTTGATCTCCGAAATATTCTTCATGGTTGAAATGATCTGATATTTAATTATTTTTTTATTAATCTAAATGAGTTTGATAAAAATGAAAAATAATTTTTATTGAATTAATCAAAATACATTTTTTATTTTCAATTTGAATAAAACTTGAATTTTATGTTTTCTCGTGTACTATGGCGCTTCTTTTTAAACCAGAGGTAATAATAATAATGAAAATGAAACGCCATGAGTGGATGAATGAAGATGGAGAACTTAATCTCGTTACAGGTACTCAAAAGAAATTAGCGCAATCTCCCCAATCACAAGCTTTAGTCTCACAATATCTTTTCTTTAAACAACATGACTTAACTGGTGCGCAACAGATTAGAAAAAATGTGAATCATGCGATGGAAATCGCCTATGAACGAGATGTTGGATTCGGTCCGAATGAGCACGTGGATCTTCCACACAACAACTTTGGTTACTAAGATATAAAATCCTCTTTCCCTATCTACGTCATCCCGAGACAACGTGGGAGCCCCTCATCGTGACACAGTCCCATAGTATGGAGATCCCTCGCGATGCTCGGGATGAGTGGATCAGGGGAGAAGGGAAATTCAGAAACCCTTAGCGAAAATCCAAGCGTCTGCACTTTCTTTAGAAAAAAATAGATCACT
Source organism: Legionella sp. PATHC035 (assembly GCF_026191115.1). NCBI lineage: Bacteria > Pseudomonadati > Pseudomonadota > Gammaproteobacteria > Legionellales > Legionellaceae > Legionella > Legionella sp. PATHC035. The sequence goes on from NZ_JAPHOT010000001.1 coordinate 727,608, forward strand.
CATTGCATAACCCACTACTGCTGCAAGCGCTTCATTAAAATAAACTAAAGGAATGCGTTCCCTTAACCATGGTGGAACGCCCCACTCTTGGAATAATTTTTTTAAACGCTTGGTTTGGCCATGCCAGAAAAATTCTTCTCCGCCTTGTCTGAATCGGACGCATATTTTTGTATTGGGAGGAACTACTAGTCCTTGAATGCTTTTTTTTGCCAATAAATTAATTTCCAGATCAGCGATGACTAGAGGTAAGGGAAATGCCGACCATTCAATGCAAGAGGGTAATTTATTTGTATTGTTCCTATCCAGATATAAATGCCTTTGGTGGCGACGCACAATCACCTCTGCCCAACTCACCTCGGGAATCGCATCGGAACGTGCAAAGATCACTTCATCAATCAAACGCTCAAAAGTGGCTGTCGAAGGCATTTGAACTCGATTATTTTTCAACCAAACCCTGAGCAAATTCACAAGACGATCACGACTGAGTTCTTTTAATGGTGTTATCAACAAAAAATTGTTTGAAAGAACGTCTGAATATTCTTCCAATGCAGTCGCTTTATTTCCAACCGCATCTAGGGTAGAAAATTGCTGCGTCGATAAGGTGTTCAAATTCTCATCAACTGGTGCGTACTTTGGGGTTCTGCCTTCCATATCCCCCTGACCTTTTCTCTCCTTAGCCTGCTTGGAAATAAGTCGACTATCTCCTTCTGCCAAGCCATCTAAATTTCTTTTAGCTTGCTGGCAATGAATGGCTGTTCTTGCAATATTACCCACCACTCCAGGCCATTTTTTTTTCAACAAAGGCATAATTTGATGACGCAGGTAATTGCGTGAATAATTGATGTCCTGATTGCTCTCATCCTCAATCCATCTTAATTGCTGTAACACAGCATAATGCTCAAGTTGTGCACGGGAATGATTTAAAAAGGGACGAGCCACTCCTCCCAGACCCAATTTGCCCCAATCACAGATTGCAGCCAAACCATCTACCCCAGCACCTCGAAATAGTTGCAAAAGTACTGTTTCCGCTTGATCATCCAAATGATGTCCTAAAATCAAGCAACTTTGTTCGGTCATCAAAGAAGAAAAAACGGCATATCGAGCAATGCGCGCCCTCTCTTCAATATTCGCTGAGCGATCAAATTGGACGGATTGGGTGGTTAAAGGAATGCCCAAATGATGACAAAACTGCTCGCAATGTGCTTGCCAATAAGATGCACGAGCACTAATACCATGATTGACATGCACAGCAACTAATTTAGTAAACAAGGCGGGGTGGGATGCGAGCACATGCAAAAGCACCGTTGAATCAAGCCCACCACTAAAGCCTACAATGAGCTTCTTGAATTGGCTTAGGCGAGAAAGCCACTCGGAATTCATTAGATCGCTTTCCAAACTCGTAGAGGGAGTCGAGGCGAGATAAGGCGCGGAGCATACGACTGGATCGTACAAGCAAGTAATTGAGGATTCGAGCACCTCATCGGTCATGCAATTCACGTCCTCGGTTGAATTTGGAAAGAGATTGAATAAAGCTTTAATCACATGCACCCATAGCCATAAATTTTTGGTATCTGTTCTCGACCAGTTGATCCAATGGCAATTTCTTTAAAGCACGTAATTCGCTAACCAAAACATCTTTTAAACGCGCAGCCATTTCATCAACATTACGGTGTGCCCCCCCTAATGGTTCAGGCACTACCATATCAATTAACTTATTTTCCAAAATCTTATCTGCTGTAATTCTCATCGCTCGAGCAGCTTCACTTGCTTTAGACGCATCTTTCCACAGAATCGAGGCACAACCCTCTGGAGAAATTACTGAATAAATACCAAATTGCAGCATGAGCACACGGTCTCCGACGCCAATTGCCAGCGCTCCTCCAGAACCTGCTTCTCCTGTTACCACACAGATAATTGGAGTTTTAAGATTTGACATCACAAAAAGATTTCGCGCAATTGCTTCAGATTGGTTGCGTTCTTCGGCACCAATCCCTGGATACGCTCCTGCGGTATCAATAAAAGTGAAAATGGGTAATTTGAATTTTTCAGCCATATTCATCAAACGCAAAGCTTTTCGATACTCTTCAGGACGAGCCATCCCAAAGTTTCGATAGACTTTTTCTTTAGTACGTTTACCTTTCTGATGGCCAAGCACCATGACTGGCTCACCATTTAAACGTGCCAAACCCCCAATAATTGCAGGAGCTGAAGAGCAACTTCGGTCACCATGTAACTCCTGAAAATCTGTAAAAATACGTTCGATATAATCTGTAGTCTGTGGCCTTAGTGGATGTCTCGCCATTTGCGCTACTTGCCAAGGCTCCAAGTTTGAAAAAACTTGAGCTGTTAAATCAGAACATTTTGCTTGAAGTCGTGCGATTTCATCACTTAAATTCACTTCGTTATCATGTCCCAACATGCGAAGTGCTTCAATTTTTTGATTCAACTCTTCGATGGGTTGCTCAAAATCCAAAAATTGTCTGCTCATTGAATACTCTTTGGTGAATTAAATATCATGGTATATGATAACCTTAACCGACAATTGATGCCAGATTCAAACAAAGTATATGATCATTACAGGATTTAACCCTTTAAATACACAAAACTGCATCTTAAATGAAGCTCGAATTGATCTTTGGCAATTTTCTTTAGTGCATGAATTGAATCATGCCTATGAGCTATTAAATCATGAAGAGCGAGCTCGTGCGGAGCGATTCTACTTCAGTAGACATAAACGCCGTTTTTCTACTGCTAGAGCCACGTTGAGAATCATCTTAGCCAATTACCTCAATATTCCTCCTGAGCAGCTGGAATTTACTTATAACGAGCATGGAAAACCAGAGGTCATCAATTCAGCAAAATTGCAATTTAATATAAGCCACACGGGCGACCTAGCGCTACTGGCAGTTGGAAAAGGATTTCCTTTAGGGGTTGATATCGAGAAATATTCCGCCAGGCCTTATGAGGGCATTGCCAAAAACTTATTTTCCGATCTTGAGTATGAAGAGTTTATTAAAGTGCCTCTCGCTTTAAAACCGGCTGTTTTCTTTCATGTTTGGGCGCAAAAGGAAGCATTTATTAAAGCCTGTGGCTTAGGTCTCTCTTACCCCACCAAACATTTTAGCGTCCCTGTATCGATACCAACGAAGCAATTAGTGAATGATCCATTACATAACATGACTTGGCAATTACGCTCCTTTATGCCTGAAGTAGCTTGTAGTGGCGCTCTATGTCATCACCCCACAGTAAGGGAAATTAGACATGGATTGATTCATCTACAACAAAATACTCGCTTGATTTTTTAGGTTTCTGCCAATGCATCTTACCCATTCACAACTTACATTATTACAATTACTTGGCGATGGTGAATGTCACAGTGGTTCCGAATTAGGAGCAGCGCTAGGCATTACCCGTTCAGCGATTTGGAAACAAATTAATCATTTAATTGAATCAGGAATTCCTATAAACCGCATGAGACACCAGGGTTATCAACTTCCTAACCAGTTGATTTTGTTAAATCAACAGAAAATTAAACAATATCTTATCGCAGAAAAACTCATATCGCCTGTTAAGTTACATCTATTGACAACCATTGATTCAACAAATCGCTATCTTAAGGATTTACCGCTTTCAAATTCCGTTGATATTTGTTGTGCCGAAATTCAAACTCAGGGTAGAGGTCGGTTTGGAAGACACTGGCACTCGCCTTTTGGAGAAAATATATACTGCTCAAGTCGTTGGAACCTCAACTGTGATCTCGCCAAGCTCTCCGGATTAAGTTTAGTGACCAGCCTAGCCATTGTGGCCACTTTAAATGAATTAGATCTATCCTCTAATATCAAGATTAAATGGCCTAATGATATTTTATGGGATAACAAAAAATTATGCGGCAGTTTGATTGAAATAATGGCTGAATCAAATGGTAATGTCCAAGTCATCATAGGTGTTGGCTTAAACGTCAATACGGATACTCAAAACAACCCTCTTCCGGATAAGCCATGGTGCTCCTTATATGAGATGACCCAAAAGCATTTTGATCGAAATGTTCTTATTGCAAAACTGATTACTCATTTGGAATATTACTTAATCAAATTCATTCATCATGATCTTAATTTCTTTATGGATGAATGGAGTAAATCGGATTATTTATTTGGAAAAAAAATTAAAGTGACTCAATCTTCCAATACCTTATCTGGGCTTGCATATGGAATCAATGACTCAGGGCAATTAATTGTAGAGGATGATGACGGTATTAAGCATTTTCTCTCGTCAGGAGATACTTCGCTTCATGACTCATAAAAAGGGATCATTGTGGGAACAAGAAAAAATGAGGTTTGTCCCGAGCATGGTTAAGTGCTCGGAACTGGATGACTGCGAGGAAATCGATTTATACTGCTTCTTCAGATTCGTCTGATTGCTTTTCTTGTTGAATGCGCAAATAAATTTCTTCACGATGGACAGATACATCTTTTGGTGCATTAATACCGAGACGAACTTGGTTACCTTTTACACCGAGCACGGTAATGTTAACATCATCACCTATAATTAAAGTTTCACCAATACGCCGAGTTAAAATTAACATAAAAATCTCCCTAACTAAGCAGCTACCTATTCCTCCACAGAACGCAATCCATGGTGTTCTTGATAGCCAAAAACGACTAAAAACAAATTTATATTTATATTTGCTATTCGAATTTAATTTTACACTGTGATTATTAACGGAGTATTAAGAAAATAATTAATTTTATTTATTTGTAAGAAAAATCTTATTATAACGAGTTAATAGGTAAGTGTTGTTGGTTACATTGGAAACATTTTTTCAATCAAATAATAAATAAAAACATAAAACTATTTAACGTATTAAAAACTAAAATCGATACATTATCAATAAATTTTTCCTTTGTCACCAGTCGCAAATTTCCTCCATTTAAGGATATACTTACCAAACCCTTTTAAACCGGAATTTTTGCATGTCCTTGAAGGCCATGTATAACGACATCGCGGAACACTATGCTATGGCAAATCGTTTTGGAGCAATTAGCCAGAGTCATGAAGTAGCCATTGAACAAATGAAGCGCTTTTATTTGGGCATGAAACCTCATTATAAAGTTCTTGATTTGGGTGTTGGTGATGGTGCTTTTCTAAAAAAGCTACAACAGATAATGCCGCAAGCAGAGTTTACAGGCATTGATGTTTCTTCTGAAATGTTAAAACGAGCTCGTGAAACATTGCCAGTGATTACTATAGAGGGTAGTGCCGCACAAGCCAATAAGTTCTTACCCCCTCATAGTCAAGATTTAATCCTGGCCCATTTTATTAATGCTTATATCCCGATTAAAGTTTTATTTCATGAGGCTAAATTACTGACCCGAGCGAATGGTCACTTTTCAATGATTACCACTACTTATGATTCATTTCCGGTAGCACAACAGCGCCTTGCTGAATTTATTACCGAAGACTCCATCTTAAGCAGTGTTGTTGGTCATTATTATAAATCCATTGTAAAAAATACTACGGTTGCGGCAAACAACAATGAATTGATGCAGGCATTCCAACAGCATCAATTTGAAGTCATAGCACATCAACGCTTGGAAATTCCCATAACTCTGAATACTATTGATGAATTAGCGCTTTTCGGAATTGAAGGTACCTGGTTTCTCAATACATTATCCATCAGAATGCTCCCAAAAATATTTTTAATTCAAAGACTAAAGAGACTTTTTAGCAAAATATTCACCTTCCCCTATCATGATACTCATATAATTGATGTCGTTCTTGCCAGAAAATGATAATCTGATATTTATCTTAAGATGATGAGGTAGGAAAAATGATTTCTCAAGAAGTGAAAAATTATTTACCTGAATTGGCCCTGCGACAAAAACAAGCCAATAACATCATATATATTACCTTTTGGAGCCAATTTTCTGTATATGCACTGAATACCATATTGGTTTTATTTTTAACTCGTCCCGTATGGTCTCAAGGTTTAGGGTACAGTCAAGCCAAAGCATATGCTTTTATAGGGGTGGCTCATGCAATGGGTTATCTCATGCCTATGCTTGGTGGCTATATGGCGGATACTGTTGTCGGAATTAGGCGATCCATACTTCTTGGCAGTATTATGTTGGCCACTGCTTATTTGCTCATCATGATCAGTGGATATACTGTAAGTAGTCTGGGAGACACTTTTTTTATTGCGGCCTATGCTTTTGTTCCCGCGACCAATTCTCTTTTAATGGGTACGTCTTCGAGCATGGTCTCGCATATTTATTCCGATGATGCGGTTAAAGCAAAATCTGCGATGACTTACTATTACATCGCAATTAATGTCGGTGCATTACTAGCAACTTTAATAGCGCCATTACTCTTTGAAAGCCGTTATGGCCCGCTTTCTATCCTTACCTTGGCTTTTGTTGGTAAATCCATTGCTGCATTGAATTTTGCCAAACGCTACCCTATTTATGAGAATGTTATTTGGGGAAAAGATCAATCCAAACTCTCTAAGTCAGGCATTTTTCGTTTGATTGCTTACATCGCTACCATTTATGTACTGACTTTATTTGCCTATTCTCATGTTTATGCCGCGAGCACAATCATAGCTTCCGGTTGCGGGATAGGAATTGCCTGGTTTTTAAAAAAAACATTAACCCTTAAAGGAAGGGTACGAGTAAAGCAAATGATTGCTCTTCTACTCATCATTGAAGCAGTTGTATTTTTTGTTATCTATAACCAAATGAACAGCACCCTAATTTTATTTGCCGAAAATAATTCAGATCATAATTTATTTGGCCTCACTGTTTCCCCCGCTCATTATCAAATACTGAATCCATTACTTATCTTAGCTATAGGCAGTCAGCTACCTCGTTTTTATAAACTGTTCCCTCATTTCACTATTCCCTACCAATTTGCGGCGGGCACCGCACTTGCGGGAATTGCTCTTTTGGTTATGGCATGTGCTGCCTCGACGACTACAGATGGAATAATTAACGGCAATTATATTGCGTTAACCTATATTCTTATTTCAATTGCGGAATTATGGGTGAGTGCCATTGGCTTAAGTATGGTAGGCTTGTATTGCGACAAAAGTTCAATCGCCTTTGCCATGGGTGTATGGTATTTGGCAAGTTCTTTGGCACATGCCATATCAGGAAGAATTGCTGGTTGGGTCGCAATTCCAAACACAGTCCACTCTGCCATAGAAAGCCTTCCTTACTATAAAAATTATTATTTAGCCTTAGGGATAACCGCCATAGTGCTTGGCACCCTCATGTATCTTTTCGCGTATATTTTACAAAAATTAATGGGAAAAAGAGGGATAATTTTAGGTTAAATTAAATAGACCAGGCTTTAGGCTGTATAAATTTTATCATTTAGTGATTGAACAAGCACAAAGGGATTTTTTGATCGTCAATGAATCAAGGTACTTGCTTGAACATGACATAATTCGTACTATGTATTTTTTGATCAGAGTGTTATTATTATATGAAAATTTATTTTCAAAATATTACCTTCCACGGTAGCCCCTTAGTTTGGGAATTGAATGAAAGTACCCATCAAGCTACTTGCTTATTATATTGTATTAAAAAAGAGACTCATTCTCGATTTGAACCTAAAATAAGTCTCGACATGTTTCATGAATATCCTGGCGTCACTATTGACGATGGGGCAATTATTATAAAAGACGTCAGAATTTTTCCCGTCGCTTATCAAACTTTAGACCACCTTAATGAGTTAAAAGACAAAATTGTTCGATCCAAGCCCCCTATATTAAAAAAACAGAGTACTTTTTTCCAATATAGAAAGGATAATGCCCTCGAAATGAGTACCTCCTCTAAAAATCAAGCTGATAAACGCAGACGCAGCGCATCAATGGCCGACCTTCCTTTGTATGGCCGCATCAGTTTAGATGAGTTAATTAAAAAAGATGATCATGCCAACTCATCCTTATGGGGAGATACTGTTGCCTATGAGAGCTATTTCGAGGAAAAAACGAAGAGTGACGCCAAAGCACGTGGTGCCATTTTTCTAAAATCCGTGTCCTCCTTTTATATCATGGTTCAGTATGAAAAGAACCATCACCTTTATCCTTTAAAATCACAACTCATTAAAGAAATTCGAAAACTATTGGATATTTTGGATCCGATATATATGAATTGGTGTGCTCAAGAAATTACATCCAATAGAAAATCAATTTTTCTTTATTTTCAAAATGCAGTATTGGAAGCCATGCTTAATGGAACATTTAATGATAAGCCAACAGAATTTGACACTCCTGAACTAGAGAAATCACATCCTAAATTGAAACAATATGCAATCGATAAAGCCCGTGCTTTACGTGCTGAGTTAATGTTAATGAAATTCAATATCTTAATTAACCCCGAATTATTCCCCGAGCTCGCACTTAACGAAAAAGAAGCAAAAAAAGTACTGTCTGAAATTACTTCTTTTCGCCAATTTGTACTCAAACAGCCTATAGAAGTCATTGAAGATATCAAACAAAGTCTCAAGGATATGGCTGATTTAATTATTCAATCCGGCATTGTCGAAGAATCGAACCTAAAATTAAGTACGCAACTCAATCATGAGTTAAGCAGTAATGCTCCTGTAATCATGGATTTTCATTCATTTCAAGCATTATTACACCTTCAATTAGACAAGCAACTAAGCAGTAATAAAAAAGAGTTAATCCCTGATATTGCTGCTAAGACGGCTAAAGAAACGATCATTCAAATAAATAAAACAATTGGGAAGTCGCATGGCCAATATATCGCTCAATTATCCAATATAGTGGATAGCGATTTTTACTTGTGCAAGGAATGGGCTGAACAATTAGCTGTTGAATTGGAAGAAATTATACTAAAACATCCTAAGGAGGAGAAAAAAGTACTTGCCTATAGCCATGCGATAGCAGATAAGGTGGTTAGTTTCTTACAGACCCAATTGCACGAATATACTCCCACTCTCGACGAGGGAGCAACGGCATCTATGACTATGTAAATTTGAAGAGTGATACTATGTGTTGAATGTAATGTAGATCGGGCCAAGACTCAACCTACATCACATTCAGAGCCTTAAACGAAAATATAAAATTAATTATCTAAACCCAAATTATCTTGCTTAAAGATCCTATCCGCACGATAGCTTGAACGAACCAAAGGACCAGAAGCTACCTCGAAAAATCCTTTCTGTAATCCGATCTGTCTTAACTCAGCAAAAGCCTCAGGAGTCACATAGCGCGCAATAGGTAAATGGTTTTTTGTCGGTTGTAAGTATTGCCCTAGAGTAAGAATATCTACATTATGTGCTCGTAAGTCATCCATTGTTTGCACAATTTCTTCATCTGTTTCACCTAAACCTAACATCAAGCTGGTTTTTGTCAACACATCAGGTCGATAACGTTTCGCGTAAGCAAGCACTTTTAATGTCTGTGCGTAACCCGCTCTGTTATCACGAACAGGATGAGTCAACCGCTCTACCGTCTCTACATTTTGTGCAAATACATCAACACCACTATCCAGCAACAAGGCAATATCTCTTTCTACACCTTGGAAATCAGGAGTTAATGCTTCTACTTTAGTTTTTGGAGATCTTTGCTTAATTGCTCGTATCGTGCGCGCGTAATGATTTGCACCACCATCAGGCAGGTCATCCCTGTTCACTGAGGTTAACACCACATAATCCAGATTCATTAATGCTACGGTATTTGCTGTATTTTCTGGCTCTTGTGGGTCCAACCAACCATGAGGATTTCCAGTGTCTACTGCACAAAAACGACATGCACGCGTGCAAACAGAACCCATTAGCATGATTGTTGCGGTACCATGAGACCAACACTCAGAAATATTAGGGCATTTTGCTTCTTCACAAACAGTAGACAGACGATGTTTTTGCACTTGCTCTTTTACCTGGTGATATGCGGGAGTAGTATGATTCACCACGCGTAGCCATTTAGGCTTAGGTAAGCGCTCATAAGCATCTCCAGTAGCTTTTACACCATCTTTAATTGCTGTCACGCCATGAGATGTTTTATATTTTTGTCCGCTCTCTACAACAACGGGAATATCAATGAGCTTACTCATGTTATCACCTGAAAAAACAAAGGTAATGCCGGGGCCTTTTGCATAAACATTAAATAAAGCCTAAGCGATTACAAACAAAGAGAGATGATAATCCCAAATCATCAAAATAAGATCAAGTCAATTTTAAAAAGTAACCGCAAATCATCAAGATCAGTAATGTCGCAAGCGATATTGCAAAGTAAGACAATACATAAGGATATGCGATTAAACTGACAGCAATCGCGATCAGGAACAACAAGCCAATGTTGGCTAATTTTGGACTTAATGCAGCAAAACGCGCTGTCTTAAGTAAGAGCAAGTAAACCAATAAAATCACAATTAAAGGAAGTAGATACACCCCTTGATAAAGCAGTTGATACATGTTTGTTTGCCAATTCGTTAACTGCTGATCATTTAACCATTGTTCAAATATAGTGGACCAGTTCATGACACAAGTTTGTTGATAAATGGTAGTAATCAATCCTAATAAAAAAGCCAATGAAAAATATAAAGTTCCTGAAGCCTGTTTTTTCAGATATTGCAGCACAAAATAAAGAGTGACTATTCCTAGTAATGCAGCAGGAATACGCAGCCATGGCAACAATTCAAAAAACGCATTGGTATAAACCTGTTGAAAATAATGGACTGTTGCTACTGAAAAAATAAACAGGAGGCTCGCGATAAGCTGTTTTTTCTTCTGGGCTTCGATTAAAAGAAAAGCAAGAAATCCTGCGAAGCAAAAAAATGCACAAGGGCTAAAGGAGTCCATAAAAGCCAGAGTAATCGTAAACCGCATCCTTGACGGTTTTTCCACCAATCCAGTAATAAACTGATTTGCATTCGCCAAATGTCGCAATGCATTCACAGTGGCTGGGGTTAACGTACCCTTTTTTTCAATTTGTTGCTTACAATGATTAATGGCATGCAATAAATCTTTGCCAGTGGTTTCTGCTGATGTAAAGCCCACCCATCGTGAATTGCAAAAATAGATTGATGGAACAGAAAAATCATCCATTTGCTGTTCGCTCAATAATTGATAAAAACGGCCTAAAGCATTTTTATCCTGATTAATATAATACCGCTGAATATGGAAATCAGGATGTTTTGATTCGATATCGCGAAAAAATGCATCGGCCTTGTGACAATGGGGACAGGTGGTGGACAAAAATAATTCTATGTTAATAACAACCTTGTTATCAGGGCTTTTGGAATACCAATTGGTTGATAATTCAGTGGCCCAAACAGGCGCATTGAATATCAATAGAGTGAGCAGCAATCTGAAAACTATTTTCATATGAGTCATAAGTACATTAAAAAAGATACTATATCATCCTAAAAAAAAATCTGTTAATAGGAATGAATGTAATTTTCTAATTGCTCAATAACTCGAGCCTTATCCTCCAATAAATGATAAAGCACATCACCTATGGATAAAATAGCTACAAGTTCACCGCCTTCATCACGAACGAGTACATGTCTTCTTTTTGTTGCAGTCATTGCTTGCATTGCTTTTTCTACAACATCATTAGTACTAAGAATAGTGATGTCCTTATTGACTACATCTGAAACTTTTCCTTTTTCGAGGTTAATGCACTTGTGTAAACAGGATCGGACTATGTCGCGCTCACTCACGATACCTATTAATTGGTTGTCATTATCGACTACAACTAATGCCCCGATATCATATTCCGTCATCATATCAATACTTTTTTTAACTGAATCTTCTGGATGGATATAGATAATTTTTCGTCTTGGCATTGGCAATGCATTATGAATTAGGTCAGCCATTTTATTCTCCATTTGAACACACTTAACCTATCTTATAAATATAGTACAAATGGAGAATATTTAAGCTAGGGACGGATAATTATGTTATTTTCAACTGCTCGTACACCTGGAACCTGACGCGCTATTTGTTCGGCGATATCACTTTGACGAATTTTCTTTACATATCCTGTAAGAATCACAACATCTTGCCTGGTTTGAACCTGCACATGGGCTATCGCTAACTCATCATTACGCATCAAGGCTTCTTGCACTGTTTGCGCCAAATCTGCCCCTTGAGCAATTGAAGGAGTAAACGGTCTAAAAATATTGGAAGTTGCCTGATTGGACTGGCAACCCGCCAAAGAAAAAAAGAAAAAAACAACCAACGTATTCAATAAATACTTTTGCATAAATGTCTCCAATATCGATTCAAACAATCTAGGGTCTGTTTTCGATTCTACTGTCTTGGCCATAATGACGAATTATAAACAGCCCTTTCATACTTAGGGTAACGCTTTATTTTTATTCTACAGCCTAAGGAAGAGTGAAGCCGTAGTATGGTAAAAACAAACAAGTAAAGTGAATAGTATGTACTTTAACTGATTAATATACAAATAAATATCTAAGAGACTATACTATTTTATGATATTAATGAGGATAAGACGAAGCTCATGAAAAAATGGATCATATCAATCAAAATAAAAGGAATCATCACCAATAAAAGAGGAACCCTGTATTTCCCCAAATAGTGGTTACCTATTGACGCACATCGAAAAGGGATTATGGCGGATTGCCTGGCTCTGGGTTGGTCAGGTAAGATGGTATCATCCCCTAAACTTAATAACAGTTCAGCTGATGTCCCAGGATAATAGGTGTTACTAAAATAAAAAATGATTTTTAAATTGAGTATAAAAACATGGATAAAGACTATTACAAAATAATGGGAGTTAGTGAAGATGCCACTGAAAAAGACATTAAGATGGCCTATCGAAAACTGGCTCGAAAATACCATCCTGATATCAGTAAAGAACCTAATGCCGAAGAGCAATTTAAAGAAATGGGAGAAGCTTATGAGGTTTTAAGGGACCCCGTAAAAAGAGCGGAATATGATGCGTTTCGGAAAAATAAAGCATTCCATCAACAAGGAGCACAGAGCCATTGGCGCCCCGAAGACTCGGAACAGGTGTATCGCGGTCCATTAAATGAGGACTTATTCGAGACATTATTCGGACACTCCCGTTATCGGCAGCAACCAATGGCCGGTCATGACTATCATGGTAAAATTAATATTGGCCTCGAGGAAGCATTTACAGGAACGGTTAAAAACATTCAGATTCCGACTACGCACGACGCTCAAGTCTCTATGCAAACATTGAAAGTGAAAATACCCGCAGGAGTTAAATCAGGTCAACAAATTCGTTTGGCTGGCCAAGGTGCACCTGGCATACATGGAGGTCCTCGTGGCGATATTTATTTAACGATAGAGGTTGATAAGCATCCCCTTTTTGACGTTATGGATGGTGATATCTACCTTACCCTACCCGTAACGCCTTGGGAAGCGGCTTTAGGAGCAACAATAGTGGTTCCCACTTTAGGGGGAAAAATCGATTTGAAAATTCCGCCGGGATCTCAAGGAGGACAAAAATTAAGATTGAAAAATCGTGGCTTACCGGGTACAACCACTGGACATCAATATGTCCTTTTAAAAATTATTACTCCGCCGCCAACAACTGAAGAGGCAAAAGAAGTCTACAAAAAGATGGCACAGGTAATGCCTTTTAATCCACGCGACACGATGGGAGTATAAGCATGAAGCAAGACAATACAATAATTGGCGTGCTTATTGAAGAAACCACGACTATTTCATTCAATGAGGTATGCCAAAAATATCATATACCCAAAGAATTATTGATCGAAATGGTAGAATATGGCATTTTTTCAAGCAAAACAACAAAAACAGAACATCTAAAATTAAACCAAAAAGATCTACGTAAAATTGAGTCTGCCTTTCGCTTACACCAAGATTTAGGAATCAATCTTCCAGGGGTAGCACTCGCATTAGAACTCTTGGAAAAAATAGATTTATTAAATGAAGAGCTTAATATTTTACGAAAACATTTTTGACTCGAAAAGTAATTCGCATAGATGCAATCCAGCAAAATAGCATACCCTCTCCCACTTATGGGAGACGGGAAATTCCCAAGCCCTCAGGCACTTTTACCCCCGCCTTGCCTTATTCCGAGGGTAGCGAGGTTTCTCCCATCGTAAATACAAGAGTTCCATCTTGGGATTACCTCCTGCACTTTTGATAAGAATGCATTCCACTGCGCTTCATCCCTACGACAAATCACAAGCTAAATTCTTATAAAAATTACGCAAGCAGATATTGCTAGACATTGCGAAATGGTAATAGAATGGTTAAAGGATAATCTTTTAACGAAGCAAAACCTATGCGCCCTTTGTTTATCATTTTGATTGTTTCTCTAGTTGTTTTACAACATAAGTTGTGGCTGGGCGATGGAAATTTAATTCAATGGCATAATCTTGAAAAAAAACTCGCTGCTCACGAGCAGGAAAATAATAAATTAACAACCCGTAATCGGGTACTTGAAGCGGATATCAGGGAGTTAAAAAGTGGCGATCAAGCCCTAGAGGAGCAAGCACGCTATGAGCTCGGAATGGTAAAAGTTAATGAAGTCTATTACCAATTCGTAGATTAGAAGTAATCGCTCAAGCTTTATTCTAACATTGATTCAACCGTTTACACTTACTCACATCCTGCGCTTAAATCGAACCATTCTCCATGGATACTGAACACAGAATAAATCGATCATGATGGTCCTGTATTGACATCAAGCAGTCAATAATTCGAGATAGTCAGGGGGTTGCTTATTCCATAGACTCAATACAAAGCCGCCTCCACCAGATCCTGTCGGTTTTACGGCGAGTGCCCCTTCTGCGCTCAACCAATTCATATGTTGTTGCAAACTTTCACTAACTAGATTCCATTGATAAAAGCAATCAGCGGCCTTATTAATTGCTTGGGCTAAAGAGCTTATTGCATCTGCACCACCTTGCTCTAAAGCAGCTCTTGCTTCTTCAACCGCATCAACCATTTGCTCATCAATTTGTTGAGCCAAAATGGGATTATTAGTCCATAAATTCTGAACTTGATGAATACAATGCGATGTAATGCCAATTTGTTTGCATGAAGACAAAAAAAACTGTGGGAAAATTTTTTGCTGCAGGGGCATAATAGATCCCTCTTTAAAATAAACCCCTTTCTCAGTAGCGACTCCAGCAACATCAAGTCCGCTGCTTTTTCCATGGAATAAATGTTCTAGTTCTTTTGCAAAAGCATTACACTGATCGTGCTCTATCATTTTTTGCGCACAAAACCAACGACTCATTGCCACACAAAGAGCTGCTGAAGCGCCCATACCAGCGCCCACAGGGATCGAACTGTCTAAATGAAAATAGCCACCTATTTGGTTTAGAGAGCGTCCTAACAAGTGCATTCCATGTTCCAGCACGCTCCAAAACAACAGTTGCATATCAGCACCGCTGCTCCCAGTATAATCAGCTCCTAAAGAAGACCCTGCCGCAGAATAATTGAGCGTTAATTTCTTTTCCTTAATTGGAAATACTAAGGCTGGATGTCCTCGTACTACAGCATGTTCACCTGCTAAAATCCACTTACCAAAAGTTGTAGTCTCAAAATCAAAGAACGTCATAATTCCCTACTAAATAATCACGTTTAAATTCACGTGCTAAGTCTGCCTGGTTGGGACGATATAATAAATGAATGTTTGGTCCAGCATCCATAGTGACTATGGGACCATCCCCTTTTTTATTCCAAAAATTTTCCAAGTGATGCAGTAGGTCAGTACAACTTTCCGTCATGTAAGTAAAGGGTTGTTCACAAGTAGTAAACAGACGATGCATATCTTGAAATTCTTTCCAGCAGGTTTGATATGCCGCAGTCCAATCTTCCGTCATTAAAGCATCTAATAAAAGCTTTAGGTTCTCTCTTGCTCTTTGGCTGCGTGTTTCATAAAAAGGACTACTCTTGACTCGTTGATGGGCTTCACTGGAGGGGACTTCTTTCTTTTTATTACTAATCACGACACCTTGGTAAATTAATTCTTGATAAGGCAAATCCACTTCTTTAACTTCATTGTCATCCCATAAAGCCCAAGGAGAATAAAAAGATCGACACGACGAACCTGATCCCAAACGGCTGAGCTGGGCTTGTTCATCAATGGAAGGCATGGGTTTATTGGTTAGCTCACTCAAAGCAACAACAGCACAGCGCGTTAATGCCGCAAAACTTGAAGCAGAACTTGCCATACCACTACTGTGAGGAAAGTTATTGCACGATTGCACTAAAAAACCACCCTCATAGCCAAAGTATGTTTTTATGCGGGCTAAATGATCAAGAAATCTTTTTTGACCCTCTGAGGAAAGTACAAAATGTTCAATTCCAGCAGGTATTATAAGCGGTTCCCAAATATCTTTTTTTGAGCTTATTTTTTCAAGCCTTACCGTACTTTTGAGTTCATTTAAAGTATAGGATAGCGACGGGTTATCAGGAGTATTTGCATTATCCTTTTTTCCCATATATTTGATCAAAGCAATATTAGCTGGGGCATGGGCTAGCCAATACATATTTTTCTCCTTGGAATCCATAAATTAGTTCAATGCAGCCTGGGTGAAGGCAAAGCCGTAACCCAGAACTTCAGAGTTACGCATAAAAAATTTATTAATTAAATCGTACGTAATCTTGAATTAGCCAATTGAGCAGTAGGTGTACCAGGATAAGCTCTTACTACTTGTTGCAGGAATTTCTGAGCCTCTTGCTTATTACCTTGTGCAGCATAGGCATAACCAGTCTTGAGCATGCTTGCTGCAGACTTACTTGAGGTAGGGAATTGTTGTAAAACGACATTAAAATGTTCAATAGCCTTAGAATAATCTTTTTTAGCTAAATAAAGCTCTCCAAGCCAATATTGAGCATTAGCAGTATAACCACCCCTAGGATATTTTTGCACAAATCCATTCATAGAAATGATAGCGTCGTCATATCGCTTGTTTTTTACTAACTCATAAGCTGCTAAATAGCTAATTTGTTCGTCAGCGGGATTCGCTCTCGAAGTAGAAACAGCAGCAGGGGCTGGTATGGAAGCCGATTTACTCGCTTGGACATCAGACGTGGGGGTAACTGTTTTGGGAGCTGGTTCTTTAGAACCAACGGAAAGATCCATTGCCGGCTTATTAGCCGATGCTTTATTTGGCGATACTTTCGCAGAACTGGTTCCGCTCAAACGAGCATCTAAATCTTTATAAAAAGCAACTTGCTGTTGCTGCAACAATTTTAAATCGTGAGCTTGTACTTCTAATTGGCCACGGAGTTCTTGTACTTCTTGTTGTAAGCTTTGGATTTTATCAATCAGCTTTGCATTATCGGTAATATTATTATTCGATTCATTTGCTTGATCATCTTTAGCAAGCGCAGGTTCATCATCCGTTTGGGAGTTATCGATGGTGTAACTCTCATTCCGAGCTACATCATACTGTCTACTTTCAGCACCGTACTTTGAGCCAACAGGCGCATCATACGCCTGTTGTTCCTCACTAATTGCAAAATTTTCACTATCATCAACCACAGGCGCCTCTGACCAACAGGTCAAAGGAAGGATTAACATAAAGCCAGCAGCGATAATGTGTTTTTTGCAATTAATCATCTTGTTGCCTCATAAGTAAATTCAACACGTCGGTTTTGTGCGTGTGATGCTTCATCATGTCCTAAGTTAATTGGACGCTCTTTACCATAGCTAACGACACGAACTTGTTGTCTGCTCACACCGGCCATACGTAAAATATCAGCTACGGTATTTGCTCGACGCTCACCAAGAGCTACGTTATATTCACGGCTACCACGCTCATCAGTATGCCCAGCAACTAACACTCGAGCACCAGGATGCGTCTTCAAGTATTCTGCCTGAGCATTAACTGACGGTAAATATTTGGGAGCCAAATTACTGTCATCATAGGAGAACAAATACAATTGATTATGGGGTGCCTGAGTTGTATAAGACTCACCTGGTTCTTGACCAGCAAAATGAGTAAATTGTCCTAGACCTTGAGCAGAAGCCTCAGCTTCGTTCACACCTACTCCTTCAGCACTACCTGGTGCTTTAGAACAAGCAGCAACTAAAACAGCACTCGCTACAAGCAGACCTAATTTACAAAATGATCCGGCTTTCATCCTCAATCTCCTTCGTTCTTCTTATTATTGATAAATTTCAAAATCCCATATAGGGCTCATGGGGGCACATTGTACAATTCTTTTTATTTTTTGGCTACAGTACTATGTGATCATAATTAACCAAATTGTAGTATTGGTGAAGTGCCACGCGTTCGGATGGTTTTGGCAATCCCGAGAAGGACCTCCATGCTGTAGCACCATGTTTCGATAAGAGCCTCCTCGCTAGACTCGCGATGACACTGCTCTAATGTTGTATATGAGATACCACAAACTGTGCGAGAATTGCAGTAAACTGTTGCGTTGCCTTATTGGCTGCAATGACACCGCCATAGGGTGTATCACTAGGGCAGGGGATCTGTAAGTTGATAATCCGCGAAGCAAGCACTTTATTATCATTAACATGGGTCAAAACCATTTTGCCTGAAAATTCGAGGACACTTGGTTTTTTAAGGAAATTTTGTTCTAGTGCAAGCAATTGGGTATCCAATCGATAATCTACTCCCAAGGTATACGCATTGGATGTCACTGCTTTAAAAAGATTGGTTCGTTGTAAACTTTGTAGCACTAAAGGATAGATCATATCAGCCGGCGGATTTACCCATGCGTTGTTTGCAAAAGGCTCAAGCGCATAAGGTTTTTTAATATAAAGCATTTGCTCGGTTTGATACCCTGCGGCAGCCTCAGTTGCGGTAACCAACAAAGTGATGGGCATTGGATTTTTAGCTAACTGTCTCGTGCTGTATGCACTCAATTGATATTGATTTTTTACAGAGACTTTCACGGGTGAGCATGAACTAAGCAATACCACGCTAAAACTCACAAGAAAAACAGTCAACTTTTTCATCATTTATTCTCCAGGCCCAGGTTGTGGCGGTTTACTTCCACGAATAACCACAGCAGGGTTCTGACGCATTTCACTGCTCACTTTTTCTAAATTTGCAGAAATGGCATTCAATCGGCGTAATAAAATTACGGCTGGTGGAAGAGCTTCTTGGGAAATTTTATCTAACGTGTTTCTTCCTGAGCCCATCGTTTTTGATACACTATTCCCGGCCTTACTTAAACTTTCTGCCATGGTATCAAACTTAGAGATTCCTAGTTTTAACTCATCGAGTATATGGGGAAGATCGCGACTCGCTTTAGCCAGATTATCCATAAAAATATTAAGATTTTTGCCATTACGCTCAAGATCTTTAGAAAAATGATCAATATTAGTCAATATATGAGTAATGTGTTTTGCATTCTCTTCATTAAAGATACGTTGTGCTTCGGAACTTACAATACCTACATCTTCAGAAACCTTTTTCAAAATGCTATCTAATTGATTGAAAACAGAAGGTTTTGAGGGAATAACAGGGAAAGGTTCGCCGGGCATTTTTTGAATTGGAGTCAAATCGGAAGTGCTGGCACTCAAACCAATATAAGTAACACCAGTAATACCTTGGGAATTTAATGTTGCATAAGTACTTGTAGTAATTGGCGTATCTTCTTCAATATCCAATAAAATTTCCACTTGTCTTGGATCGCTTTGATTTAATTTTATTTCTTTTACATATCCAACTTGCACTCCATTGAATTTTACAGGAGCATCTTGAGTGAGACCGGAAGCTGCTTCATGCATGAAAACAGTGTACGTTGTATACTTTTTTTGATTAAAACCAACAGACAACCACAACATGGTAGCAACAAGCCCCACGAGCAATATGAGTACAAATATACCTACAATGGTGTAATTGGTTTTCGATTCCAAGTATTCTGTCTCCAGTTATGCTTACATTTTACTAAAATAACCCGCAATGGTTTTATTCTTATTTTTCATTAAATCATTAATTGGCTCAACACTTAAAATTTTTCCATCCCCAATAAAGGCTACGCGATCTGTAGTTCGTTTTAAAGATTCTATATCATGACTCACCATGACTATAGTCAGTTTTAAAGAGTCTCTTAAAAAAACAACCAACTCATCGAAAAGTCTTGCACTTAATGGATCCAAGCCTGTGGTTGGCTCATCCAAAAACAATAATTCCGGATCCATAGCAATGGCTCGTGCCGCTGCTGCTCTTCGTTGCATCCCTCCACTTAATTCCGAAGGCAACTTTCCCGCCGCCTCTTTGGGTAACCCTACTAAAGCGATTTTTAGCAACGCTAATTCATACATGAATTCGTAATCCAAATTAGTAAATTCTTGCATGGGAAACATGATATTTTCCAGCACATTCATTGATGAAAATAGTGCACTGTGCTGGAAAAGCATTCCCCAACGACGTCGAAGCGAGAATGATTGTTGCAGATCAAGATGACGAATGTCTTGGCCAAAAACTTTAATAACGCCTGCTGTAGGCTTCATCAACATTAACAAGCTGCGTAATATTGTTGTTTTTCCGCTTCCAGAACCACCAATAATCGCTAGAATTTCCCCTTTTTCTACGGTCAAATTCACATCCGAGTGTACCCATTGCCCCCCGAGGTAATTTTTTAAACCTTTAATTTCGATAATGGGTTCGCTCATCTATAGATGCATCCGGCTATAAATAACTGAATAAATTGCATCCGCAATAATAATCAGAAATAATGCCTGCACTACACTTTTAGTAGTTTGGCTCCCGATATTTTTTTCCGTGCCTGCCTCAACTCTAAACCCTTGGTAGCAACCAACCAAAGCAATTAACAATGCAAATGCCGGCGCTTTATAAAGACCTAAATTTAACTGTGAGAGCCCAACAGAGTCTCTTAATCGTTGTAAAAAATCAACAAAACTTATACCCAGTTGATTCTTGGACATAATCATTGCACCTAAAATACTAAAAATATCAGACCAAAAAATCAATAAAGGAAATGCAATCAATAATCCGATTACTTTTGGAAGCACCAATAATTCAGTAGGAGAAAGTCCCATAGTGAGCAGCGCATCGACCTCTTCATTGAGTTTCATACTGCCAATTTGGGCTGTAAACGCAGAACTGGTTCGTCCAGCAACAATGATTGCGGTAATAAGTGGTGCAAATTCACGAAAAATGGCCATGCCCGATAAATAGGCAATGAAGATGTTGGCGCCATAGGTTTGCAATTGCAATCCCATTTGATAAGCCAAGACCACACCGATTAAAAAAGAGAGTAAGGCAAGAATTGGTAAAGCAGTGACACCGGTAGCATGTATGTTTGACATAATGCTTGGTAATTGAAATCGACGCAAATTGCCAAATGCTTCGATAATTTTAGTGGTTAAATCGCCAACTAGATTAAGAAGTCCATCTACTTGACGTAGTTTATTTTCTGATTCTTTGCCTAATTGATAAAATAAATTTTCTTTGGGTTCCGGGGGAATTTGATAACCTAAAAGGTCTTTTTTTGATTTAATTAAATCAATCAGTTGCTGTTGGGCTTCGGTAAAATCTGCCAATTCCACCTTATTTTCTTGTTGCTCAAGTGCATCAATGCATTTAATCAGAGCCAACCCCCCTGCACTATCAAAATGACTCACTCCTTTTCCACTAATGATTATTTTTTCCTTTTTGGGCAACTCACCGTCACTAAATCTTTTTAATAAATTCCCAATTTGCAAAACAGACCATGCACCCGTACAGTGAAATCTGGCAAGTTCCTTATCAAAAGTGATTTGCGCGTTGCTTTGTACCATAGTCATTTTTTTGAAAAATAAGCTCAAGAGTAATATTAATGTTCTAGAAGAGCAAAAACAATTGAAGATGGTACCACAAGAACAAGTTATTCGGATAGGGTAAAAAAATACAGACAGGTTGAGCTGGCCAAAGCCAGACTTCGCTGGTTTCTTACTGAAAAAATAATTAGGAAGAACTCTGGATTTTCAAACAACTTTTTGTCATTCCCATGTTGAGAATTAGTTCTCGATAATGCTCAGGGAATGACATCGATTAGTTCAACACGGTTAAGAAATTAAAGGCTTGGTGAGCGAAACAGCACTAATTGAGTTACTGAGCTCATCAATTTTCTTGCCTCCATCAGTTGCGGGTTTAAATATTGAAAGGTTCCCTACACGAATTGAAGAACCAGTGCAGACTAATCCTTTATTAATCAGCTTGACCAGATCGTCCAGGAACTCTTCCCACCAGCCACGATGTGACTTAAGCGTTTTCACATCTTCGTTGTCGTTACTCAGAAAGACTTGGCTTTTTGATTTAAAAGATTGTAAATCTCCATCAGCAATGAATTGATTAGCAAATGCCGTTATTTGATCATAAATATTTTTTGCAGCAGCAGCAGCTTGTTTATATTGCGTTACCTTATCTGGATTTTTCTTATATAGTTTGGCTTTCTCTTCATATTTTTTGTACTTCGCATGAAGTGTTTTTAATTTTACTGTTACATCATGGACTTGTATGGTACGGCGTCTCCTGTTTCTCACCTCACTTTGATCTTCTTGAAGTTTTTTGTCATGCTTAACAACCGGTCCAGTTTTTTGTTGCTCATCCGCAGGAACTTTTTTGCTTATTCTTTGCTGCGTTCTGTCTGCTTCATCCCTCTTGTCTCCATGATCTGAAGCTTTAGTCTGGATTTGGAAAGGTACACTTTGTTCACTTCCAACCTGCTTTACTTCAATCACGGCATCCTGCTTATCTTCGCTTTTTCGAGCCGAATCTACCGATGATATTTCAGTAGTCACCTCAGTTATGCTTTCGTCTGCTTTTTCACCTTGCTCATGAGCGCTCGACACGTGTTCATTTGCAATTTGTGGCGTATATCGTTGCTTTAGATTTTGAATTAATTCGTTAATTTGAACATCCAAATTACTGATAATCTTTCGATGATGTTCAGTTAAATTAATTGTCAGAGGGTTTTTTATTTTTTTCTCTTTATATTTTTCTAAAAAGCCATTTAACTCTTCTAAAGATTTACACCTTTTCAATTGTCCAATGAGTATATTCCTCATGTTTTGAGCTGTGTTAAAAGCATTTTCTTCTTTTCTACTCTTTCCCATAACATCTCCCAACAATTTAATCCAATCAAATGCGTGCAATTTACTCTTAATGACAAATAATTACTAGGAAAAATAAATTAAAAAACAATGATTTGATATAAAAAAGCATAGAATGATCTTTTTTTAACCCAACAATCAAATCGGAATCCAAAAAGAGAAAAGATATCATTCTACAACGGAAGAATTATTCGGTAATGGGATTGAATGGGGGCCGAGGAGAACGATTCTTTTGTATCCGCACTTCTGATATAGGTAAGTTTCATAAAATCCTACAACTAACGCGATTTTGAAGTAGTTTGCTGTTCCCTTTTATGATAAAATTGGCTTTATTTTTCTCAAGACAGTAAAATCGGGTATGCAAGACAACTACAGCCTATTTGAACAACGCAAACAAGGCATTATAAAAACTTGCGTTAATGCCGGCTATTCAAAGGAGAAAGCATGCCTTTAACTTCTAATACTGATGAGCTTTTTCGCGGATTTTCCAAACTAACACGAGAAGAACGTTTTAAACGCTTGTTAGCCTTAGGGGCAATAACATCTGAAGACATCGCATTTCTTATAAATGGCGGCATCAAAGATTTGAATTTAGCCGATAAACTCATTGAAAACGTCATCGGTTATTTTCAACTTCCTCTAGGCGTAGCCACTAATTTCAATATCAATGGACAAGACTATGTCATTCCCATGGCTGTAGAAGAAACATCAATCATCGCGGCTTTATCTAAATCCGCCAAATGGATCAGACAATGTGGCGAAATAAAAACCTGGGTTCATGGTGAATGCATTTTAGGCCAAATTCAATTGGCAAAAGTGAACGATTTTTCTAAATTCTCTCAGATTTTTCATGAAAACCGCACGTACTTAATCAATAAAGCGAATAAAGATGTAGCGGACAACATGGTGAAACGTGGCGGCGGTGTTATCGATCTTCAATTACGTCAGCTCAAAAGAGAAGATAATCAGGATATGGCGGTAATTCATTTAACCATGAATAGCTGTGACGCGATGGGAGCTAACATTATTAATCAAGTACTTGAGTACTTGAAAACGCCCATAGAGCAGTTAACTGGTGAAGAAGTCACCATGTGTATTTTATCTAATTTGAACGATCAAAAGCTAACAACGGCTGAAGTAACTATTCACACCATCGACCCCCTACTCGGTCAAAAACTGCAAGAAGCATCGCTTTTTGCAGAAATGGATCCTTACAGAGCAGCCACTCATAACAAAGGGGTAATGAATGGTATTGATCCCGTCTTAATTGCGACTGGTAATGATTGGCGTGCGGTTGAAGCAGGTGTCCACGCCTATGCAGCACGCGATGGCCAATACCGAGCAATTACTCGTTGGCGCTATCACGATGGAGTACTGACAGGACAACTTACTGCACCCATTATTGTAGGGACCATTGGTGGTGTTACTTCGTTGCATCCGACTGCAAAAATGTGTTTGCGAATGATGAATATTTCTTCAGCAAATCAATTATCTCAAATCATTGCTGCAGTAGGTCTAGTACAAAATTTAGGGGCAATCAAAGCCTTATGCACCGAAGGGATTATTCAAGGCCACATGAAATTACATATTGATAACCTGCTCTTGGCTGCCGGAGCCAATGAAAATGAAATGCCCGTACTCAAAGAGCATTTGCAAAAATGGTTGGCTTTGCACAAAAGAATTAGCCTAAACAATGCTCATGATTTACTGGCTAAAATCAGACAAACCCCAATTGCTGTATGAAATGGCTAATTCCTGCAAAAACCTTTTTAATAGGTGAATATGCTGCTTTAGCGGAAGCCTCTGCATTTGTTATAACGACTTCCCCCTGTTTTGAACTGATGCTCCTATCGCAGAATGATTTATTGGGAATCCACCCCGAATCTCCAGCTGGGCTTTGGTGGCTAAAACAAAATTTCGAATCAGGCCTTTTATGGAATGATCCATATGCAGGTCGAGGCGGTTTAGGTGCCTCCAGCGCCCAATTTTTGGCAAGCTATTTGGCGGGTTGTTTCTTGAATGACTCCTTAGCTGATTTAAATCAGATGCTAGATGCCTATTATGAATCCTCATGGGCTGGAAAAGGTTTAAAACCAAGCGGATATGATGTAATAGCACAATCACAACAAGGGTGTGTTTATATTAATAAACAACGAAAAATAGTGAAATCCTATGGTTGGCCCTTTCATGATCTGTCTTTTTTTCTCATTCACACCGGAGTGAAGCTGGCTACCCACCATCATTTGCAAGATACTACCCTGCCCGATCACATTGATTATTTATCCGGTCTAGTAGATACAGCCCAGCAAGCATTCGAGCAAGAAGACTCCCAAAAATTGGTTAAGACTATCAATGAGTACCATCAAAAATTGAGTGAATTAAATTTGGTGGCAGAACATAGTTTGAAATTTATTAATGAATTTAAAAAATATCCTGAGGTACAAGCAATCAAAGGCTGCGGCGCCTTAGGTGCTGATGTTTTATTACTTGTTACCCCCATGGATAAGGCTTCGATTCTTGCTGAGAAGCTAAAATTGCAGAACTGGACCATCCTGGCCACAGAAAAAAACATTTGTTTTCAAGCCTCACTTATTAAAGATCCTTTTTTTTATTAAGCTATTTTTGCTTAAAAAATGTATTTGTGCCTCATAAAAACAACAAAATTATGAGAAACATCATAAAAAGACTTGAAATTCTGTGCTAATCCGGTATTATTCCAGCCTCTTTAGGGCCGTTAGCTCAGGTGGTAGAGCAGGAGGCTTTTAACCTCTGTGTCATAGGTTCGAATCCTATACGGCCCACCAGTTTTAGAGTACAGTTTTAAAAAATATTTTGTCCTGCGGGCCGTTAGCTCAGGTGGTAGAGCAGGAGGCTTTTAACCTCTGTGTCATAGGTTCGAATCCTATACGGCCCACCAATTCTGGTGACTAACCTTCACAATAAACCAGAAACTCATAGGACAAAATTCATTAAATTAATACCCCATTGCGCTCGTAGCTCAGCTGGATAGAGTACTTGGCTTCGAACCAAGGTGTCGGGGGTTCGAGTCCCTCCGAGCGCGCCATTTAAAATCAAGCACTTAGCTCTAGTTTGTATCCCAAAACCAAGTTACTGTGACCAAAACCTGTCTAAACACGATCAGCCGCATCTCTGAAATGTGCACTTGAAAGATGGGCATAACGCAACACCATTTCATGATTAGCAAGCGTAGCCTGTATTAGACGAAGTCGTAATACAGGCTACGCTTGCTCACTCCTTTGCTGTGATAGTGAAATACTTGTTTACGTAAGCTTTCCGTCGCTCTTTGATGTTTCCCTATCCCAGGAAATCTCTGATTAAAATATCGACCACAAGATGGACAATAATGCTTATGCGCCCTTATGCACAAATAACTACGACGCAATCCAATCGATTCATGACGGATTCGTCTCATAAAACTGTCCTTTTTACGGAGCTTCTTATTACCGCAATGAATACAGCGAACTACCCAGCGATAGCTTACCTCTATGTATACCGGGTTTTCTCCACTTACTCTTTTTATAGAATATCCAGGTAAATTTAGGATACAATCCTTCTTAGGCATTTTAATCTTCCTTTTGACCGTCAAATCAAAGGGTTACTCTAGACTAACTTGATTAAAATGCCCCCTTTTTTGGGGTAGAGCCAGATTATTCACCCGGTACCACCTATTTTCCCACATTAACTTGATTAGAAAGGCAATCTGACCATCACCTGTATTACGACTTCGTCTAATACAGGCTACGCTTGCTAGGCTTACTAGATATGCTATAGAGAAAAATTATTAGATTATTTTTTCCAATAATAAACGGTCGCCAGGAATTTCTCACCATACATATTCAATGTGAATTGCCCAAACTGTAACAATTACAGGCTAATTGGGTTGCTATATGATGCAAATATTATCCCACTTCCAAGCTTACAAATAATATTGGCTGTCTTTATATATAAAAAGATCGCGATGAGTTGCCATGTTATCACGTGTCTCTTCTGCAAATGCCAATAATTGATTAATCTCATTTAAATCAATCACTTCTCGAATTGACTCTTTTACATTCCCGGTTTTAAAAAGAGAGGGAGCTCGATTATCAGCTGCTTTAATCAAGGCTTTTAAATCCCGTTTAACTTGTTTAAGCTCCTGTATTTTTTGAGGTAGCTCAAAAAAATAATCTCTTAAGCGATGGTTGTATTCCGTGAACGCTGATTCTGTTAATTGATCGGTACCAAGGCATAGTTTGGCATAGTTATTCATTCTTTCATTTTTAAAATAGTCTTGATTACTTGATGTCTTTAGATCTTGGATGGTTTTTTCATAGATGTTTTTTTGCATCAAATAACTATACAGAGAGCTCGGTATAAATGCAGCGGGATCAGTTATGGCCTCGATAGATTTTTTTAACTCGACAAACCGAACCTTTAGGTCACTTGCATCAACAATATAAGAAAGTTTCTTTTTCTTTCCCATGGCAGTAGTTTTATTGATAACATATGGGAATTGTATTTTATAATTACAATTTTAACAAGTTTTAATCATTAAGAATGCCGTTTTTTATAAAACTCTTGTGGACCTTTGACTCACCCTTCAATTGGCTATGTTCCTATATCCGAAGTTTTTTATTAATGCAATCACAGCTCCTCTGTAATTGTTTCATCATCCCACCACTCGTTTATCTCTCTTGCATTCCTCGTGCGGTCATAAATACTTCTACAGACATTACCCTCGATGCGGCAGTTGAAATTATACAATTTTCTTCTTTTAGTACTATATCAATCTACAGTCCTAAAGATAAATTAGTATTTAGTTGCTAGCCCAGGAGCTCTTTTTCTATAATCGTAGGGAATTGTTTTATCAAAACCAACTTCAATAGGAGCATTCCTTTAATGCTGCTAATGATGGAAACGGATTGGTAAGTGCCCAAAATCCCTGCGCTGTACTCTCTTCGTTCTTTTAATTTTCAGTTTCCAACTTGAAAATCGGAAACTAAAATACTAATGATTTCACAAAAATAAATTGTATCTTTTCATGCTTAAAGGACTTATTCCTGTATATGCATTGTAAGCCTCTTGATCAACTCTTAATGATCCTATAATTTTTTGTGTTTATGGCGCTAGTCATTTCTATGAATAAAAACAAAGGTCGTATAATTGATAAAAGGAAGCATGGCCATATAGATTTACAATAATATAAAACTTATACCCTTCTCACTTCCAGACAAAAAGGATAATGAATATTAAATTTAACCTTAAATTGTATTTAAGATTTCCAGTTTCCAATTTGGAAATCGGAAACTTACATGCTATAATCCCATTAAAATAGACTGGAGCTTTTCATGCTTAAAGGTCAAGACATAGCTATTCTCATTAAATTGCTTTTAAAAAATAACACTAAAGAAAAAATTGAATTTAAAAGCATAGCTCATGAACTTTACATCAGCCAATCTGAAGTAACCAAAAGTATTAAAAGACTAGAGATTACAAAGCTTTTAACGCGTTATTCGGATAATAGCATTGAATTACATAAGCATGAGCTTATGGAGTTTTTTGTCCATAGTGTGAAGTATCATTTTCCAGCGGAAATTAATATAGCAACACGAGGCATGCCAGCAGCTTATAGCTCTCCTTATTTTAAAAAATTAATTTTGAGTGAGGAATCCTATGTATGGCCTTATATGAATGGTGATACAAAAGGACTAGCTCTAACCCCTATATACAAAACATTACCCAACGCGTTGTATAGAAACCCTGATGAAAATTTTTATGCCATTATTAGTGCGCTTGACCTGATCCGATTAGGTGGCAAACGAGAAAATAAAATTGCAAAAGAACTATTGGAACATTTCGTATGGAATCAATAAGAGTTAAACAAAATAATGAAGCACTTTATAAGGCAGCAACCCTTTTAAAAGATCTAAATGAGCACGTTGTTTATGTCGGTGGCAGAATCGTTGGACTATTAATCACTGATGTAATAGAAGATGATGTACGACCAACGTATGATATTGATGTCGCTCTGGACTTAGGAAGAACTGATATTGTTGCCCATTACTCTTTACAGAAAAAACTGGAAAGCTTAGGTTTTTGACCGGATAGGAATATCAATTGCAGATATATATTAGAGGATTTTATGATTGATGTCATGTATACCGATGGTGTTTTACAAGGAATCAATTCAAATTGGTATCAGGCGGGTTTTGACAATGCAATTGAGATTCAGATTAAAGACAAAAAAATTAAAATACTCAATGCAGTCTATTTCATCGCCACAAAACTTGAGGCATTCACCGATAGAGCCTATAAGAATAATGATTATTGGGATTGTAAGGATTTAGAAGATATCATCAATGTTATTAATGGCAGACCTGAATTATTAGTAGAAATAATGAACTCACCAAAAGATGTTGTCCAATTTATTTCAGGATACTTTAAAAAGCTCATTGAAGATCCTAAATGGTTAGAGGCGATAAAAACAATCGCTCGGCTTGAACGCTCTAGAAGTATTGTTTTAGGTGCAATAGAAAAAATTAGCGTCTTATAAATTGAACTATTAAAAATCTCAATTTGGGTTTATTTAATACAAAATGATTAACTTTATTCTGTGACCAAAACGTGTCTAAACACGTTCAGCCGCAGCTCTCAGGTGTGCACTTGAAAGGTGTGCATAGCGCAGTACCATTTCAAAATGAAGTGGTCTAATAAATCTGTACGCCCCAGTTAAGGGATAATTTAGTTAACTAGAGAAAGTAATGCCGGTAAGAAAGAAATACCCAAAAGAGTTTAAACTTGATGTATTCGCTTGTTATTAGAGCAGGGTTATGGAGTCACGAAGAAAATAAATGCCTTAAAAGGAAATCTTAAAGACGGCGGCGCTCTTCTTTGATCAAGATTTGTTGCCCAAAATAAGAAGAACTGGCCAGTTGGCGTAATGTGCCAACTATGAGACATTACACGGCATGGATATTACAGTTATCAGCAACTCCAAAGAAATAAACCTGATGTCCCGGAGGATCAGGAGATTATTGGGTAAAGAACTTAGCTTATGCGAGCCAGTATTGTTATGAAAGCCGCAGGATAAAGAATGCTTTAGATACATTAGGCTATCCAGTCGGCCAAAGACGAACTCAAAGCTTAATGAAAGAAGCTCAAGTTTTTGTTCGCTATCGAAGGAAATACAAAGTGACAACCCATAGCAACCATAAACAACCGGTTTATAAAACCGTTTTAAATAGACAGTTTGATGTTAAAGCAAATAAAGCGTACATATCCGACAGACTGGGGGAACTCAATATGCAAGCTATCAATAACGTAACTTATTAACGAGCAAAGGCTATATTGGCAGTATGAGTAAGACCTTTCCCGCGGCTTGCCGCAGGAAGGTTCATTTGTAGCTTTTTACCAAGGTTTCATATTAAAAGGAGATGGGTGAAAATTCACTTGTTCCTCCTCCCCTTTTTCCGTCGTTTTAGGCTCTATATCCTTATTTCGCTCAATTGCCCCTTGTTTAGAGGCTGTATTATACAGCTTGGGTTCCATTGAAAGTGGATTTGGAGCAATACTATGTTCTTTTGTGACCTCATCCTTTTCTTGTGCTTTCGGACTGGGTACGGGCACCAAATTATCTGCTAGCCTTTGGATAAATCTATCGTATAAGGCTAGTGTGGGCGTGGTCATACGAAGAGAACGTATATTTCCTTTTTCATCCTGAGTAATATGTATGCAATCATCGGAAAGATTATTTTCTTCTTTAAAATCATTGAATTCTTTGATAATCGCTTCCATGAATTTTTTTAATTCATGCCGTTGCTTTGGAGTTAATTCATTAGGATCATAGTGTAATTCAAGCTTAAGAGTCATTGATTCACGATCACTATCAACCAACAATTTCCCATCAGCAATCAATTTTTCAATTATTTCTGGGTCAAAACCAGACTCTAAATCAAGTTCTTCTGTACCAAACACGCCTGCCAATTCATCTTCAGACCCAACTACTTTACCTGATTTAGTTAGGAATTGTTCTGCACCAGGACTCGCTTTTTCCTCAGATGTCTTCTTATCAGAAGTGGCACTATCATCTTCGCCACCACCTGCGCCATGTCCGGAACAAAGGCGCTTTGGTGCGATTTCTCTAAAACAAGTCCCGCAGCGTACTTTTGCACCTTCCTCAGCAGCCTCTTTTTTTTCTGCTTCCTTTCTAAATTGTTGTAAAGCTAATGCTATAGAGGAGGTTCGGGGTTCATCTGCCGTTATGGATTCAGGTACAGGCTGATTCTTTTCTTTGTCTTTTTTCATGAGAATACTCCAGTGCAAGTTCATAATGGTTTAATCCGAATAAAGATTTAGTTATCTGTTATTATATCGAGTTAAAAAAAACCAATTGTATATAAAATGTACGGATGCATCGTGTGTTTGCTTACCCACTGATATCTATGTAACACTGAACTTAAAAATCAATTCAGACTAAATTTGTTTAGAGAGTTTTCTTATTTAAAGAGGCTTAGACAGAACGAATGAAAGATAAATCAATATTGCTTGTAGAAGATAACGTTAAGTTAGCAAATTACCTCAAAGAAAGCTTACAAGAAGCAGGTTATGATGTTTCTATTGAAAAACGTGGTGATAGAGCGGTCTATCGCATCATTCGTGAGCAACCTTGCCTAGTAATATTGGATATAATGCTTCCTGGCATGAATGGAGATCAAATATGCCATACCATTAGAGATGAGTATTTGGGGAAAATACTCATGCTAACAGCAATTAATGATACTGAAAGTGAAGTATCTTCTTTAAATTTAGGAGCAGATGACTACTTAACTAAACCTGTTGCAGACGAAGTTTTGAAAGCAAGAATAGAGGCATTGTTACGTCGACCCAATTTAGTTAATAATCAAAATCAATTTCACTTTGGCAATTTTTCTATCAATTTTAGTACTAAGAGTGTTCATCTCTTTGATAAAGAAATTTCAATAAGTACCAGTGACTTTGAAATGCTTGCTTTGTTGGTTAAGAACCATGATAGGTTGCTGAGTCGAGATAGCATTATGTATGCTCTTTCTGGGCATGAGTATGATGGGGTTGATAGAGGTATCGATTTAAAAATATCACGTTTAAGAAAAGCATTGAATGATAGTAATAAAAAGCCCTATCGTATAAAAACAATCCATAAAAAAGGATATATATTTGTATCAGCGGCTTGGGAATAAATACAGAACAGCCACCAATCTAATGTAAGACTTATCAAAAATAGTAAAAAATTCTTTTGCCTCGACCTTTGGGTTTTTCGTCCAGTTATGAAGTCTTCACCAAATATATCACAAATCTATAATCATTTACCCTCGGCAAAAGTATCACTTTAGAACGCTCGTACAATATATATACATTTGAGCCGAGTGTTTTTGATAAAATCAACCTATCATTTTAAGTAATAGTCGAGATGACCCATGAAAGACGCTGCAATAGAAATCTTAATATATAAACCTGATCCAGATCATCCACTGCCTGAAAATCAGAGAGGTGTGGTGATAAATCCTCACTTAAAACAACGATTCAAGCAATTTCTTCCAATTGGCGTCTATTTAGAAGGCTCTGATTTGAAGTATTATTTTTTCGATCAGTGTGATAATTCACCAAAAATCTACAGTAGTTTGGATGAACTCAAACGAGACTTACCGGAAGAACTAGACAATATATTTGAGAAAAACCCAAAATTATTTATTATGGGCCATGCTGGTGGTGGCGAGTATGGTATGGGTAATTGCCATGGCCCAAGTGAGCAGTTATATGATGATAATTTTGATAATTTGTTACATGGTTTTAAACGAGCATTGCCCGCATATCATGGTGAAGTTTTTGTGACTTTAGAAGGTTGTAACACAGACAATCAACTTAATGCTGCAGCAAACTCACAGGAAAAAACATTTTTAGAAAGAGTATCAATGAAATATCCAGAAATCACGTTTGGTGGAACTGGACCATGGAATGCGCAAGATGTACAGACCGGCTTCCGATCCCTTTCGCCCACATCCCCTATCACATCGATGGCAGGTAATATTTGGAAGGCTGGAAATAGTGTTATTTTTCATTATGGTCAATATCAAGTTGCCGTTCGTAAATCTTTATTTGCCTCAACAGAAACAGCTAAAGAATTAAAAGTTAACACTATAGAATATGCCCGTGCAATTCTAGGTAAAGACGAAGCCGATGAACTGATAGCAAAAATCGCTTTAAATCGAGAGATTCTAAACATTCAAGATTTAAAGAAAATTGATGGTTTTCCAGAATTGCGATTTGTAGGAGAAGATATTGCAAAGTTTGTTGAACAGGAAAAGCAAATATTAGGCAAAGAACAAGAAAATTATTTAAACCGTGTCCGTGATATCTTGGATCGGGCGACCCCTATAGCACAACTGACAGATAGAGATGTACTAGAACTTCTCTTAGGTTTAAAAGAACCTTCTGTATTTAAAAGTGATGAGGACTTGCTAGAGTCAATTCTGGCTAATAAAGCTTTGTTAAACCTGGCAATGGTAAGTTGTGGAAAAGTCCTAATTGGTGGCCCAAGTAATGACAGTATCATTGCTTTATTATTAAAACATGGCGCTGACATTAATAGTGCTGATAAAATAAGCATGACGGCTTTGCACTATGCGGTACAGAATTTTTATAATTATAGAAAAGAGCCCTTACATCTCATTAAACAGTTATTAGAGTGTGGTGCTAGTCTTGAAGTGCGAAATGAAAAAGGACAGACTCCTATCGAGACAGCGCAAGAACATAGCAAAGATGGACGAGTAACTGCTAGTGATAAACTTCTCGCATCTTTGAAATCTAGCAATTCGCCACCAACTCCCATAGAACTAAAACAATCTGTTAGACAAATATTTCAGATGAGTCAACACAAGGCTGATGAACTACTTTCATTGCCCATTGCGAAACGTGAATACAGCAAATGTAGTG
This sequence comes from Legionella sp. PATHC035, assembly GCF_026191115.1. Lineage (NCBI taxonomy): Bacteria > Pseudomonadati > Pseudomonadota > Gammaproteobacteria > Legionellales > Legionellaceae > Legionella > Legionella sp. PATHC035. The sequence goes on from NZ_JAPHOT010000001.1 coordinate 761,620, forward strand.
AAGGCACTCTTTATATTCCTGGAGATGCAGTGGAAAAATTGCATGCAATCTTGCAATCTGCAAAGGGGGATACTGAGCAATTATCGGCGTTTGAATCCGAGCTTAGTATGGTAATCAGTGCTCTTGAAAAAGGCATTGGAACTGGAGAAGTAGTTGATGGCGAGGAAGATGAATTTATTCCTAAACGTTTTGAAAATGCAAAACTCAAGTTAACAGCGGTTATGGACGCACTGGTTGAGATGAAACAAGAGATGGATACGTCACAAGATGCTAAAGTTGGGGACCAACTTCTAAAACTAATATCCTAATCGCTAAGAATATATTGGAAGCACTATGGTGAATCGAGCACCTTTTAATGACGGTGATTGTGAAGCCATGACCTTCCCTCCGTGGAGATTAACAACTTTTTTAACAATAGCTAATCCTATCCCAATATGTTTATCTCCAATTTCGGCGTCTTCGGCAATCGTATATTCAGAAAAAATGTAATCCGCACCATCATCCGGCACGCCTGGACCATCATCGTCTACGTGAATTAAAATATGACTGTTATCCAGCGAAATAGTTAAAGAAATAGTGTGTGCTGCAAATTTCATGGCATTTGTAATCAAATTGGTAACAGCATGTTTTAAAATATTTTCATCTATGTATGCTTTCAAAGAATTTAACTCATTAGAATGAAATGTAATTTCAAATGTCGAGGAAGAATAAGATTTCAATAAATTTCTTAACCATTGTATTATATCGGTCTCAGACCGTTTTAATTTCAATTCGCTTGAATGCATTTTTGAGTAAATCAAAAAAGTGCTGACAAGCCCATTCATCTCTGCAATATCTTCTTGGATGCTGTTCAGCTGTTTATTGAGTAGTTCATCTTCAGTGTTTTTCCTTCTAATACTATCTGTCGCCATTTGTATGGTTGATAAAGGGGTCCTAATTTCATGCGCGACAAACCGGCACATTTGTTTATGTGATTCAATCAGTTCTTTTAATTGCTCACCCATGTGGATGATATTTATATACAGTCCATATAAGACAGAGGTGGGACCTATTTTCCGATGAAAATCAAAGTTCCCTTGACTGAAATTTTTAGTTATCTGATACACCTTTTTCATATTTCTAACAAAAAGCAACGAAAAAAAGGCAATAAGAAAAATGGATATAAAAAAGAAAGATCCTACAAAATAATACATAACATCACTGATTCTTGCCATAACTGGCAGATAGCTAAGTGGGCCAATTTTGAGTACTCCACCACTAAAATTATAATAGAGAATAACAATTTGTGACGAGTTTTTATTTGTTTCAAATACTAAACGCTTTGTTGATAAAGAATTAATTATATTACCTGGTAGGTGTTTACTTTTAGTTTTATAAACATGAATAGGGAAACCATATATTTTTTCTAACTGTAATAGTTCATTACTCCAGGTATTTTTTGATTTTGATAATAAATGTTGAACGATTTGTTTTAAAACAGGATTCATATAATTAAAAATAATTTCGTCAGGATCTGAAAAATTGTAAGCTAATGCATACGGGGTATTACCAATTTTTTTATACGCAGTATGTTCTACAATTACCTCGTTTAGAAATTGATACGTTGTACCTGATAAAAAAATGATTTCACCATGATTTAATTGATTATTCTGCGCCAGGGTGAGTTTTAGACTGTCGATTGCTATAAGATGAATAACATTATCTGTGTTTTTCTTTATTAGTGCTTCCCAGTTTGATTTCGGATTATGAATTAACTCTTTTTCTAAACTAATCAAAAGTCCTTGTGACATCGTTTGGCCTGCATTAATAACTATCTTTGCCTCAACTGACTTTAAATATTTAAAAAATGCTAAAACGAGAATTAAAAAAATCACAAAGAATGCAGTCAAGATTTTTAAATAGATATTAAATTTCATTACCATGTACTCTAAATAATAGATGCCTATTCACAAGATAGTACTCTGGATTATCCTTGACCGTTTAAATATTTAATTCTGGCATAATTATCCTACGTTTTGTCACTCTTTATAACTCTTGTAATTAGCCTATTTAAGGCATCCAAATTATCGATATTCGTTATAGCCTCATCAAATAATGATAAAGTGTCTGGATCGTGTGTTTCTAAATACTTGAATGCTTTTTTTGGACCTTGATAACGCAATTCTTTGAACACAAAATAATCCTCTAGAATTGTGAAGATGGACCAAATATGGCGATATTTTCCTTCTAAGTCTCTAGTACACGCCCTTGCCAGCATTTTTTGATACCACACTCTACGTGCTGTAATTTCATCAGGAGGGAGGGACTCAGGAAATATTAAAGAAGCTAAGATTTTTTTTAATAACTCTGTGCCAAAATGGGCTTTTTCAACAACAACGATGCCATCTGACATACATAAATGTTCATCAGAAATTGAATCAAAAGCATTTTCAGGATAAACAAAAATATCATGATAAACTTGATGTGCTTCATCAAAGCGTGCAATTCGTTGCTTATTTCCTTTTTCTCTAATCCCTGCAACATCATAATCACTGGTTACCGTGAAGTCTCCTCGTGCGCGGGAGCCATATAAAATAATTGTATGGCAATGATGTAAAGAGATTAATTCATCTACAATGAATTGCAGAACAGCATCATTTTCTAATGATATTTTCTTTTGTGTCATTTCCTTACCTTCTTACTTTGTAACTATGCCATATAATCAAATACTTACGTTCATTTTTCAAATTTCCAAAAAGTAGATGAAGCAAATTTGGGCTCTTTCCCATTTAAGGGAGCAGCTCTAATCACCCACAGAAGACCTTAACACGTACGCTATAATTTACAAAATTTCTAAAACCATAAGCCCTTCGCTGAATGAGCTTCATTTTTCGATGAAAACCTTCTGTGATTCCATTTGATTTGCCAAACCGCAACACTCTAGGGACTTCATCTTTCCAAGCACCGATTGTCCCTCCCAATGAAGCTAAAGCCTTAAAAGCACTTTGCTTTAATTCAGTAAGCATGTCTAGGAAGGTAGGTATTGCTTTACGACATGCCTTTGGGGTTAAAGCTCTTGTCATTAAAAGAGAATGAAGTTGTTGTTGGAATTGATAGATTTCATCGATAGCCGGATTTTGAGTTAAAAATGCCTCTCTTTTAGCCTTGCTTTCTTCACTCAGGTTATCAGGCTTGGTTTCAATAAAGCTAAGATCCCCCTATTTCTTTTTATTTCACTGGAGAGCTCTCGGTAAGTCTTCATACATTGATGTTGAATTTAACGAATCACATGGAATCTATCGGCAAAATCCAGGTCAATTTAGGATAAGATTGGTGGCCTATGCTCACCGAGAATTGACATCGCCGCAGCCCTTAAAGGATTGGTATTATTTGCATAGAGTATTTATAACAATTGCCAAGCAGTCAATTCTGGATCTTTGCTGCTCTCAAACAACCTTACTCGTATATAAAAGGGACTCGCACTATGACCAGGCATTGAATCGTGAGTTTTTAATCAATAATTCACAAGTCAATGCCTTACCCTATAGGTACAAAATTAGGTTGATGCATTTGACAAGAATGACAGATATGATTAGGAATTATTTCCGCCTTTACTTAATAGCTGCTCCATTTTCTTAAGATCAGCTTGTTTGTTATGAATGGATTCCCCAACTTCTTTAATCTGAGGATCATGGCTACATTTTAACAAGTAAGCCGACATTTGCATGCCGCCATGAAAGTGATCACTCATTTCTTTTAAATACATTTTATCAAATTCTTTACCTGAAACATTCATAAACGACTTCATATCCATGGGTTTCATTCCAGGAATTTGATAATTTGCTTCAGAGGTAGTGGGTAATCTACTGAGTAGCATTTTCATTTTATCAACTTCTCTATGTTGCCTTGCGAGCATTTTCTTTGAAATAGCGACTATCTTCGGATTCTGGGATTTTTTTATAGCTAACTCCATTATTTGCATCCCTTGTGCGTGATGAACAATCATCATCTGTAAGAATTCTCTTTCAAGTGCTACTATTTGTTTTTCGCCTTTAGGACAATGATTTTCCTTCATAGACATTTGTCCCATATTGGATTGTTCCATTGCGAAAGCACATGAACTCATTAGCGATATTCCTAAAAGGATTGAAAACTTTTTCATTTACCTACCCCTTGAATTGAGTCAATATTTTAGAAGTATAGATCAATACTAAAAAAGAAGTTTGTTGAATAAATCATTTATTTTCTGCCAAATGCTTATCGTTTTATATTATTTTTACTATTCTGCTACTCCTTTGCCTAACTATCAGTCCATTTTGCCTAACAAACATCAAGGCAAATATTTTGTGACCAAAACGTATCTCAACTGTAGCGTCACTATGCTGTAATAGGCCTTAGAAGGTTCCTTACGAATTTAAGGCTTCACAAGGTTTGATTTATAACCAATTTAAAACTAGAGCATCATGGTCCAGACCAAGGTGTCGGGGGTTCGAGCCCCGCGATCGCGCCATTTTTAGTCTATTCGTCCCAAATATGATCGCACCTTGTCTTGCTTCCGGTAAAAAGATAAAATACGTCCCAGTGACACCCTTGGGACACTAAGCAAGGATTCAGGCTTAGCAGGCAACACAATTAGTAAAGTTAACATCACCACCCTGTACTCCTATGTTGCGATTCACAAAAGCCAAGCAGATCAAGCGTACCGATACTTACAAAGTGGAAAATTAAAAGAACGCAAAGTTCATGTGTATAAAATAAATCGATTTTTTAAAACCCTGCGAAAAACTTAACACAACAATTGGAAAAAAGAGGCAATTATTATGTAAAATCCTAATAATACAGGCCTTTGGATAGAGTAAATAAATCATTATAAATATCAGGATCACTTAGATGAAAATACAAGAAGAGCTTCATGAACGTGGGGCTCTTAAAATATCAATAGCTGTTACCCTTCTCTTAGCCATGGTAGGTATTTTATTTGGGCTATTTTCGGGTTCATTGGCTATCGTCTTTGACGGTATGTTCAATATGGTGGATACCGTTATATCAATCCTCGCCTTATTTGTCGCCCGTCTTGTAACCAGTAAGGGTAATCGGAGATTTCAATACGGTTACTGGCATATCGAACCTATGGTTCTTGTTTTGAATGGTAGTATCCTAATACTTCTTTGTACCTATGCGATGATAAACGCAATTGGTAGTTTAATGTCTGGTGGGCATGAACTAAATTTTGATTGGGCATTTGTGTTTGCTCTTTTAGTATTTTTTTTATCAACCGGCATGTATTTTTATTTGATTAAAAAAAACCGCAAAATTAAGTCTGAATTCCTGCGATTAGACATTCAAAGTTGGTTAATGTCTGCTTTGATTTCCTCATCTCTCTTATTAGCATTTGGCATCGCTGCATTGTTGCAGGGTGGGGTCTACGCATATTTTACTCCCTACATTGATCCTCTTATTTTAGCGATTCTTACTGCTTGTTTGATTTTTGTACCTATGACTGCGGTCCGGGATGCCACAAGAGACATATTTCGCATGGCCCCCTTGGATCTTGATGAAAAAATAAGAGAATTTTTAGATGAGCTTATCAAACAACGTAATTTCAAAACTTATACAAGCTACGTTGCAAAAATAGGACGAGCTCAATTTATTGAAATACATATTGTAGTGCCTATTGATTACCCAATTTCGAGTATTGAAACATTGGATGAAATTCGTAATGAAATCGCATTGGCTATTGGAGAAGACTCGCCACAACGCTGGCTAACCATTGCCTTTACTGCAAATGAAAACTTGATTTAGCAGGAGTTTTATTCAGCTTTTCCATAGGGTATTTGCCAATCGATAAAGACCTTTTAAATGAGCAACAATCTTTTGCGTAATTAATGAATAAGTTAAACTTGGACAAACGAAACTTAGTAGCTCAGATTCCTCATAAGAATTGAATTACTGAGGTAGAATTGCTGCATTCCACCTCAGGGAGTTGGTTTGTATTTTAATTTCCAGGTGCCAAAATTATTTGCTTATCATTGTCAGATGATACTCGATCTTGATGCGTCTCCTCATGGGGGATATTCCTTTTGAATAAAGAGTCAACCTTACTCCTGAAAAAAACCACCTTATTAACAAAGCGCTGATAATCCTTACTTCTATCCTCCATGTATTCAGCCATGCGAATGGCACTGGCTACCTCGGCTTTAACTTTGGGATTGATGGCTTCACTGGCATTAACCTGCTGAAACACCTCGATTAGTTCTTCCGTCGTTAATTCTTTTTGGAAATCTCGTAATGCCAAAAGTCCTTTACGAATTCGCATTAAATAGCGGGTGGGTTCACCCGCTTTAAGTGCCTTTCGAATATGCTCTGTTAACAGCAGATCAAAATTGGTATGAAACAATCTATTTTTTAATGCCGCTCTGGGAAGGTCGGACAGAACCTTCGCTAATTGCTTTAACTCCACTTCACTGGGCGGTTGCAACGACATTTCACCGAAATCATATAAGCCCAACTGATGGTTCTGATGACGTAATTGATTACCATGACGGTCGGAATCAAAACACCCCCCCTGAAGAATGTTAATAAGCTCTACTGTAATGATTGCCTTAGCAATGGCTCGCCGAATTTCCTTGTCTTCCGTAGTTTGGTTAGGTAGCTCATTGAATTCGGTTCCATAAATACGCTCGATGAATCGATAGCCTTCACCACTTTTGAGCAAATGAGCCGGATTTAGGGTAAACGAATGGGGTTTATCATCAACGTTCACTGTAATGGAACCCGTATATAGCTTGGTTGCAATCAGGTTTTGCTGCTCACTTAAATTCCTGTCCATTTCAATTTTCGACAATTCCTTAGCTTCCTGGATAATCGATAAAATGCTCTCCCGAATAGGCTCCATATCGACATGCGCGCAAGACTCAATGGTCTTTTGCAAATGTATAAAACCGTCTTGCGCATTTTTTGCTGCATGTTCACGCAACATCAATAGCACCACATCCTGTCCATTTTCTAACTCTGCTTCCAGAGCTAGGTTATAAGAGGCTGAGCCTAAAAGAGCTCCGACACGTTTAATCATTTTGCGATCGTCACGGGAGACCACCTCACGCAGAAGCCGCCATAATTGCCAACGATGAGGTGGATTGGCTCGTCCCTTCAAGTGTTCCAGATCTCGGCGAATAGCCTCAGGTGTATTCGGATGACTATGAACTGCCTGAGCCAGTTTCACATAGGCAGGTCCCATGTGCTCACATAGCATGGCTAGTTTTTTACCAGCACTGGGTGATTCCCTAGCCCCACTCGACTGATTTGTGGCTACTAACATTCCTGCTAACAAATGGCCGCGAATGTATTTATCCGCTGAGTCCAGATAAGCTTTGAGCAAGGCATAAGCAAAATTTTCTTCTTTATCTGTTTCAGCATGCGGGAATAACTTATGGGCAACGTAGGAAAACCCTTCTTGGTAGGCATCTTCCATCTCAGCAGCCGTTTTTACTTTGCTGGCCGGGATAAGCAAGTGATCCACAATAACCGCTCGCTCTTCCAGGCTTACATCCCAGAACTGCGCGTAAAAAGACCTTAGCAGGAGCGCAGTAGTCCCTGGCTTTTCATTTTCACTTTTTTCCAATTCACCACTGTAGCCCAACAGCTTTGCAAGGTCGTTTATTTTTTGACGGCTTAATAAATAACTGGAAAATCTATCTGTTGTTTGACGACTGATGGGAGAAGAAATAAATTCCAAAAATTCATTTATGTCGTTTTTGTCTTCGCTTAGTTTTCGAGAGACTGCGGCCAGGCTACTAATAGAAAAATCGATTTTTTCCTGTTGATTAGTCGATAAATATTTATCAGGCTCCAACAAAATACCTAAATGTTCAGTCACATCCCACTGTGACTCGATGCTATTGGCTAATCGTGAAAGCATTAGTGTGACATCACGTTTTGCCATATTTTCATACAGATGATCGATCACAGCGATCATCTTCTCTCTGTATTCCTGAGATCGATCATCCTGACCATATTTATTTCTTAGGTCTTTGACTAATTGCTCAATGGCCTCATTACGCAGAGAAATAGAACTTATCGGAAGGCTAATTGCATTTTCTACAAAAAGAAGTTTTTCCAACGCCTGGATGCGCTCATCGGGATCTGATATCTCTTTTATCCGTTGGATAAGGAGCCGAGCAAAATGCTCTTGCACCTCTGGTGAGGGAAAGAGCAGTTGTGAATCAAACATCCGATAAATCAGGATTAAATCATGAGCTGTTAAATGGTTAGTCCCACTCGTTTCTTGCGGTAAATTCCAGAGGAAGGATTTAAATGGGGAAGCACGTTCAACAGGATTACGTACAAACTGCATAGCGAGTTTGAGTAAGGCAATTGTCTCTTTGCTTAATACCTCATAATTTCCATATTTTTTGATATGTTCCTGAAGAAAGACAGCTGCAATAGAATAGACCGGCGTCAAATCCTCAATTGTTTTATTGGTTAAAGGAAGTAACTGCTCCAAACAATCAAGGCTGAATGAGTCAAAAGGCAAGCGAAAAATAGCAATAAATGCCTGAGGTGGAATTTCATACAAACTCATTGAGCTCGCTCTCAGAAATTTAAGTTGTTCTTCCGTGGTAAACAAATCAAATTTTTTGCCCTGAAATTCCTGATTAATAACAAATTGAACATAGGGAGCGTTATAATCTAAGGTCGATTTTACTTCATTTGCAGCCTGCAGCAAGTGCTCCAAATCGCGTTTATCTTCTCGTCCCAGAAAAAAGCCTTTTACAACGGCTTGCTCCTCTGGAGTCCCATTGATGGCAATATTGGTAAATTCAGTCAGCAAAAATTGAACGGCTAGATTGTCAACATTGCGAGCTTTAGCTTCTGAAGGTTTGATTAATACGAGTCGATTCAAATCATAATACTGTTTCAATTTATCCTCAAAAGAGGCTCCACTAAAAAACATCTCGAAGTTGACGTCAAAGTTCTTAATCACCTTATCCGATAAAAAGGTCAATATCGCTTCACTATAATAACCGTTATAGGAATCAAGCCCTGGGGGCAATGTAGTAATGGGTTTGGTTTCATCATAATCAAGGACGAAAGACAAAAGTCTTTTGTCAGGCAATAAAGACCATACGTTGTGATCACCAGTAACGCCAAGGCGCCATAGGGTCTCGGCAATAAGAGAACTCTCATCTTTTTGTGCCCATGCAAGATGACTCGACCAAGGTACCTCTGTACCCTCATTTTGCGGTGCAAAAGTATTCCACTTAATATGCTCACCAATCACTGAACCAAAAAATCGCTCCTTTCCGACAGGCATGCGCTGATGGGTTTCCTCAAATTGATAGGTATGAAGTCTTGCTCGTCCGTGCGGATGCTTCAGATGATTGATGAGGTTTTCTAGTAACGCATTGAGTGACTCAGCTGCCTCTTTCGCTTCCGCAAAGCTTTTTGCTTTAACAAACGCATCAAAGGCATCGTTTAAGACCCTGAAAGGTCCAAGTGGAGGTAGTTGGACATTACGCGTCAAAGAGTTTCGACCAGTGAAATGTTGATGGACAAGAGCGAGATAAATTTGTTCAAACGCAGGGATTCGCAAGTTGAAAGCCCGTTGAATTAATTCTTCCGCTGTTTTTTTCACTTCCGCATCATTTAAATTAATGTCCATCGCATACAAAATATGGCAGAAATCCCGAACCTTAATCCCAACACTAGAGGTTATTTCATAGGGTAATAACTCAACGGTTAGCTCTGCTAATTTGGATTCTAAAAACTTGAGTTTCGCTACCGTACTCTTACATGCATCACATTCTTTTTTAAAGAAAATTTCTCGTTGAATCGGAGCGACCGCTTTTAAAATAGCATTTGGCAAAGACGTGTGTTGTTTTTCATTGCGTTCATTTTCTTTGATAGCCAACAAAGTTAACAAATTTTTAATGCGTTGATGATAATCGGGCAATGCCGCAAGTTGATAATCATGAACCAAATAAGATTGATGGACATGACTAACATCCCATTTATGTTGCTCTTGAAAGTGAATGCTTTTCCTTAAGTAACTAATACCTGCTGGTATATTATGGCACTGTTCAATCGTTAGTTTATCGAGTTTGAATTGTTCACTGGCTGAAATTTTATAATAAATTCCAACCCCTTCGTGTTTCATGTATAGTAACTCATTGGCTAAAGCGAACTCTAATTCTTCAACTGTATACACGCCATTTTGCATTTGCTTAAGAAAATCACTGTGAATGACAATCGCAGGTTTAGTAAGTCCGGCCAGCGTATTAACCAATTTATCGCCAGTCGTTGTAATAAAAATGTCAATGGACTCTTCGAAATTAGGAGGGCGTAATTTATTAATCAGCTCAGTCAGAAATGTTTTAGTTTCTTCAAATCCTACTTCATCCAACGAGTGCAACTGATGTTCTTCCATAACTAGTGGTCTTCGCTTTTCTATCTCGCTGTTCCCTGTCATCTGATAGTATTGATTGGCATCTCGGATTGCCGATCGTAGGGTATAATCATCATCTGTAAATTGGATAGCTTCCCATTTTGCCCCTTTGGGGTAGGAAATATAAAAATAAGGTAAGGAGTCATAGTCCTCTGTAAGACAAGCTATCCCATTCCATGGGTCTAAAAGGATCCCCTCCCATTGGCTGATGTCATTGAGAGGGCTATTGGGATTACGGTCAAGGACCAAAAAAGTATGACCATCTGCCGGATTACCCTCATCATCAAAATAATCAATAGTGACTTTTTCAACGGTGGTATCACTTTGAATGATATGTTCATCATATAATCTTTTGAGGGCAATGGTGGTATGCTCCTGACAAAAGCCTGTACTGATTTCGGGTCTATCAAAATATTCCGCGATGGCAAATAGAGTTGATTTTTGAATTGCCTCTCTAACTTTTTTCTCACTCTTCCCCTGAAAAAGCAGCGCGTTTTCACGGTTATGTTGCTTTTGAAAAGCATCTCGATGTTCAATCAATTCAACAGTTTTTTTAAACCGATAAGCTAATTCTTTATCATTAATAGTTAACTCTTCTCCTTGACATAAAATTTGAATGAAAGAATCAGCATTTTTTTCAAGGTAGTCATCGATTTCAGTTACGTTAATATCACTGCTTTCTCTTCCCAGCAGTTTCAGTGTTCTTGCAATTTGTTCACATAGAATAGAAGACTGTTTGAGAATAATTTGCTTGAAGCTTTGCTTCTGATTAGGGGTCAGATGGTGCGGCGATTTTACCTGGTTATCCAGACAAAATTCCTTAAAACGCTCATTAATAGACTCAAAAATATGGTACTCGATTTGCTTTTGTTTTACATAGCGTTCATGCGCCTCGTACTCCTTATCATGAAGCTCCAGATACTCCATTTCGTATATGCACGACTCTAATTGCTCATCTTCTGGCGCTTCTGCCCTTCTGGCCTCTTCATAAGCTTTCATCTTGCTACGCTCAATCTGTTCAAACTCTTCATATCGATTCGCTGGCAAAGGAATTTTTCGATTAATTGAATCTTTAATCTCTATACATTTGTTTAATAACTTTTTTCTCAGCTCTTTGTCTTTCATATGAATCCTGCCAATAGTTAGTTTGCAAATTAATTTGTTAAAAATTTCGTTACTTTAAACATAAATAAGAACCATGAATTGAATCCTGTGAAAGCATTTAGACCATTTAGCCCGCCTTTTAAACAGAGCTCTCTTTTTATCTTATGAACCTAAATTACGTCATTTGTTAATTTTTTTTGCCAAGTTATTGATATTTTTGTTATTTTGATAATCAATAGTGTGGCACGCTGTATGAAAGTTGACTTAAAGAAACAGGGACCTTTTCAAAAAGACCACCCGCTATGCCAACTTAAGTAATGTAAGTGCTCTCAACAGTCCAGGTGAGACTTAACTCATTACAGACCAGGGAACAATTCGAAGGTTTGCGGGTCGGGAGGAGTTGTTGCTATTCTAAGGATGTCAATAACTTCCAAGGATAGGAATTGAAATAAAAACCTTTCTCGAGAAAAGAGAGTAATGCGCTTATCGATGTTCCGCCCATACATTTTTCTATTTGGCGCTTCAATCTCTGGCTTCTTACTAATCACTAATTCAGAATTAGTGGTACTAACTCCTAAGTTGGTGGAAGCTGGATTTAAGGCCTGGGAAAATATAGTATTCATGCGGAAAAACATATTTGCGCTCATTTTGTTGAATTATTGCACAGAGAAGATGATTTCACAATATGAGAAAGGCAAAAAGTAAGAATAAACGTTGATGCAATAGATTAACACACACTACTCATCAATAGGATTGACTTATAATCTTAAATAGTAGTACCCTATTCTCAGCTAGAAAGTGTCTCTTTTTATACTCTCCAAATCGTCGTTTTATTCATTTAATCCCTCGTTCGGTAGTTTTTAATTCTTGACCGGTTTCCGGCTAAATTCGCCTCTAAAGGCATTTAAATAAATACTTAAGGATACTTATGTCTAAAACAGTAAATGGAGTCGTTAAATGGTTTAACGAATCTAAAGGATTTGGTTTTATTGAGCAAGAAGCAGGACCCGATGTGTTTGCTCACTTTAAAGAAATTTTAAGTTCTGGCTTTAAAACCCTTACAGAAGGTCAGAGAGTGCAATTCATTGTGACTCAAGGACCAAAAGGTCTTCAAGCACAAAATATAATTGTAATTTAAGTAGTTAAAATTATTTAACCACTATATCTCACTGTGGATGTAGTGGTTACTTTGAGGAAACGACAGTGAGAAAAAATGGAACTCATGCAGAAAACTCACCCTTTGGAATAACTGAAGATTCATTATAAGAAGACTTTTCCAAAATGCTAAAGTTAGACGCGCTTTTTTAGTCAAAGATCGCTTGATCGGCTACATGAAAGGTTTTGCTTTATAACCTCTAGCTCCCGATAAAAAGCTCAATCCTCTTTAGATATTCATGGTAAAATGCTTTGGAAAAAGCCCTTAAAAGTAATTATGGCCCAAGAGAATTACATAGTCCGAAGACGTCGTCGATAATTTATACTATTTTAATTTTAAAACCTTGGCCAGCATACAGAACATCTTTTTATTGTTTACCTCGATACATCAAAGTATTTTATTCACAAAGATTACTGGCGGCATTTATCATACGAGAAAAAAATTATGGGAAAAATTACTTGGTAAAAACATGACGCCCAGTGAAATCCTACCTAATGTCAATTAAGCATCACAGAGAGAAAGCTCCATGACTCAAACAGAACACACAGCCCAACACCTATCTTTCACTCAACTTCCTCTTCGAGAAGAATTAATTAAGAGCCTTGCTTTTTTAAATTATAAAAATATGAGCTCAATCCAAATGCAAAGTCTGCCCATAATTCTCAGAAATGAAGATATTATTGCTCAAGCAAAAACAGGAAGTGGAAAGACCGCTGCTTTTGCTTTGTCCTTATTAAATAACTTAAAAATTTCATTTTTTGCAGTACAAGCCTTAGTTCTTTGCCCCACTCGTGAACTAGCCGAACAAGTCAGTCAAGCGATTCGTCGATTAGCCTGTTTCATGCCCAACGTCAAAATTATTAATTTATCCGGTGGTATACCAATGAAGCCTCAGCTTGATTCGTTACGACATGGCGCTCATATCATTGTCGGAACACCGGGAAGAGTGCTCAAGCATTTAAAAAACGTCTCTTTAGACTTATCCCAGGTGAAAACTTTAGTTTTAGATGAGGCAGACAGAATGCTGGATATGGGGTTTTTTGATGACATGAAAAACATTATTTCCGTTTGTTCCACACAACGACAGACGCTCCTTTTTTCTGCGACTTATCCTGAAGAAATAAAACAACTTTCAAAACAATTTATGAGAGAACCGAAAGAGGTTCATGTAGAAACCCACCCTGAAGATACGGATATCGAACAACATTTTTACGAAGTCTCAAAACAAGCTCAGAAATATCCCTTATTAAAATCATTACTGCTGCACTATCGCCCCGTATCAACATTAATATTCTGTAATACCAAGCAACAAACAATGGAAGTAACTGACCAACTGATACACGAGGGCTTTTGTGCCATCGCTTTAAATGGAGATATGGAGCAAGTCGATCGTGATCTTGCGGTCTTGCGTTTTGCCAACCAAAGTTGCTCTATTCTTGTCGCCACTGATGTTGCAGCACGAGGACTTGATATAAAGGAACTTTCTGCAGTCATTAATTTTGATCTTGCTTTTGATCACGACGTCCATATTCATCGTATTGGTCGAACTGGACGAGCAGGAAGTAAAGGTATTGCCCTAAATATAACAACGCCAGCAGATGCTCAACGAATTTGCGTCATTGAAGACCATCTCCCGCAACCTATTCATTGGGGAAACATTGATGAACTAAAAAATAACAGTTCTACTCTGTTCGTTCCAGAAATGGTCACACTTTGTCTTGCTTCCGGTAAAAAAGATAAAATTCGCCCCGGTGATATCCTTGGGGCATTAACCAAAGATGCAGGATTAGCAGGCAACACCATTGGCAAAATTAACATCACCCCTATGCACTCCTATGTTGCCATTCACAAAAGCCAAGCAGATCAAGCGTACCAATATTTGCAAAGTGGAAAATTAAAAGGACGCAAAGTTAATGTACGTAAAATAAATTAACTCTATGCCCTTTAAGGATGATTTCTTAAATAATGTATTAGGGTACTGTTAGACTCAATGGCACAACGATTGCCAATAGTCAGCGTAAATGGGGCTTTTTGAACTCTTTAGCTTCACCCAAGATCTCAAAAAGCCTTCCGTTAGCTCCAAATTGAATGGGATCCATAATCCCAACATTCATATGTGCTTCGGTTATTTGATCTTCATTTCGCTCGATGCTTCAGCGCGTTTCGTACACCAGCTCCATATTCTTTATCGACTTGATCAAATAATTTAATTTGCCGCTCAATAATAAAATCAGGAACGCTCTCCATGCTTTCGGCGATGTTTGCATAGAGTCTTTGCTTTTGTTCTTGATTAAACAAATGAAATAATTTTCTTGGCTGGCTATAATCATCAGGATCCTGGTGTCGATCATATCGATCGACATCTCCGTTGATAGGTAAAGGTGGCTCGTTGTATTGAGGATCTTCCTTTGGCCCCGAAAAACTGTTCGGCTCGTAATAAGCTTCCGAGTACTCTGTATTATTATCGTAAAAGCGTAATGAACCATCCTTGTGATAATGATGTACAGGACATTTGGGGGCATTTACCGGTAATGATTCGTAATGGGTCCCTATTCGATAACGGTGTGCATCTGCATAGGAAAAAATACGTGCCTGCAACATTTTATCTGGAGAAAAACCAATTCCAGGAACAATATTAGAGGGGGAAAATGCAAGTTGTTCGATTTCAGCAAAATAATTCTCAGGATTTCGATTCAGCTCTAAAACCCCCACGTCAATTAACGGAAAATCACGCTGTGACCAAACTTTGGTAAGATCAAAGGGATTGTATTCTAAACTATTCGCCTGATCTTCAGTCATAATTTGCACACAAAACCGCCATCTTGGATAATCACCCTGGCTGATGGCTTGGAATAAATCTTCCTGAGTCGACTCCCTTGTACGACCTATCACCTCAGCGGCTTGTGCATTGGTCCAATGTTTATGCCCTTGCATGGTTTTACAATGAAATTTGACCCAAAATCGCTCATTCTTTTTATTTATAAAACTAAAAGTATGAGAACCAAAACCATCCATAAAGCGAACAGATTGAGGTAACCCTCTATCTGAAAATAAAATGGTAACTTGGTGAAGACTTTCAGGCGATAAGGACCAGAAATCCCACATTGCTGTCGGTGAACGAAGATTGGTTTTGGGGTGTCTTTTTTGTGTATGAATAAAATCTGGAAATTTATAAGGGTCACGAATGAAGAATACTGGAGTATTATTACCGACAAGATCCCAATTACCTTGCTGTGTATAGAACTTTACTGAAAATCCACGCACATCTCGCTCAGCATCTGCAGCCCCCATTTCACCAGCCACTGTTGAAAAGCGTGTTATTAATTCTGTTTTCTTTCCTACTTCTGAAAATAAATCAGCTTTAGTGTAGGCAGTGATATCATGGGTCACTGTTAAAACGCCATGCGCCCCCCACCCTTTAGCATGAACTACACGCTCGGGTATTCGCTCTCGATTTTGGTGCGCCAATTTTTCAATTAATTGGTAATCTTGAAGTAAAAGAGGCCCTCTGGCTCCAGCAGTTAAAGCATTTTGATTATCACCTATCGGGTTACCACCAGTAGTGGTCAAAGTGAGCTTTTTCATTTATAAGTCCTTATCTGATTATTCCGTTCGTCCGCGGTATTAATTATATTAATTGTAAATCCACACTAACTATTCTTTCACTATTGTGATTGTGAGTGCACTTTTTTATTTTTTTAAGCTATTGCACTAATCTGATTCAGCATAACTGCATGCAGAGATATCATTCTTCCCTAAAGAGTTACAATATTCCATAAGTACGGCCTTCTGCAACTGATTTCGCTTTGCGGCACCATTAAGCGTAGGGGCATATTGAGCGACCTGTAACTCCTTGAGCAAAATACCCTTGCCAAAGTGTCATCATTCACATAAATTACCAAACAATCTGATGATAAGGGAATTTTTTTTGAAAAAAAGGATTGCAGTAATTGGCTCAGGAATTTCTGGTTTAACGAGTTGCTATATTTTAAGCAAAAATCATGATGTTTCTTTATTTGAAGCCAACGATTATCTTGGTGGTCATACACATACTCTCGCGGTCGAAAGCGAGGAAACTGTTTACTCGATTGATACCGGGTTTATCGTTTTTAACAAGAGAACATACCCCAACTTTTGTAAATTGCTTGAAGAGTTAAACGTAGCAACTCAAACCAGTGAAATGAGTTTTAGTTATCGCGCCGATCATAGGGGACTTGAGTACAGTGGTCATAATTTAAACACTCTTTTTTCAGATCGTCGAAACCTATTTAAATTAGACTTTTATCACCTAATCAAAGACATCATTTCATTTAATGCGGATGCAAAAAAATTCTTGGCCCGAACCAATGATCTCGAAATAACCATCAATGACTTTATCAAGGAAAACAACTACTCAGAACAATTTAAAGAATGTTATCTCGTTCCAATGATGGCTGCTATTTGGTCTAAAAATAAAGAAGATACTCTAAATTGTTCTGCTTTCTTTATCTTACAATTTTATAATAATCATGGACTTCTTGATTTGTTTAATCGACCTCAGTGGTATGTCATCAAACAAGGCTCAAAGAACTACATTACACCGATGCTTGAGCGGTTAAAAGATCACGTGTACTTAAACTCCAAAGTAGAGCGAATTATACGAGAAGCGAATCAGATTAAGATAATCGTCAACTCTGAAGAGCATGTCTTTGATGCGGTCGTATGCGCTACTCATAGTGATCAGGCGTTAGCCATGCTCGAGAAACCTACTCCTGAAGAAATCAATATTTTATCAGCAATAAAATATACTGAAAATGAAGTGGTTCTTCATAAAGACAAAAATGTAATGCCAAAAAATAAAAGGGCTTGGGCAAGTTGGAATTACCTCGATAACCAAAGCGCAGCGCCTACACTTACTTATTACATGAATCGATTGCAATCCATTCATTCCAAGCATGATTTTTTTGTATCAGTCAATCTTTCGAGTGAAATTGCGGAAAATCAAATAATCCAATCATTCAACTATGCGCATCCCTGCTTGACGGTGTCCGCCTTAAAAGCTCAAAAGCAAATTAATTTGATTAATGGGATGAATAATACATACTATGTTGGAAGTTATTGGGGTTATGGCTTTCATGAGGATGGTGTCAATAGTGCGATCAATACCTGTAAGCTGTTAGGAACCTAGATGATGAACCATCTCATTTATACAGGACATGTACGACATCGCCGCTTTTTTCCAAAAAAGCATCAGTTTTCATATAAGTTATTTATGTTTTGTTTTGATTTAGCCCAGATCAATAATACCTTCAAAGGCATCAAACAGGTTTCAATAGAGAAGTTTAATTGGTTTTCATTTAAACGCAAAAATTATCTTAATGAATCGACTATCCCTCTTGATGAATACGCTCGTCAATTGGTGATGAATCGATGTGGAACTTACCCAAAGGGAAAAATCTATCTATTAACCCAACTGAGTTGCTTAGGTTATTGCTTTAATCCCATCAGTATTTATTTTATTTTTGATGAGGTCAATCAAAATTTGGATTATTTAATTTTGGAAGTCACCAATACTCCCTGGGGAGAACGACATAATTATGTGTTGCAGTATTCAGCCCAACCTAAAAATGAAATTTACTCATATCAATTTCAAAAAGAGCTACATGTCTCCCCCTTTATGTCTATGAATTATTCCTACCATCTTAATTTGAAACTAAATAAAGAAAAAATTGTCGTTCATATGGAAAATCATATTGAAGGAAAGAAGGATTTTGATGCAACATTAATTCTAAAAGCCCAAGATAATTGCTCGATTAAAAAAGTATTTTGGCATTATCCTTTAATCACTTATAAAGTGTCAGCAGCAATTTATTGGCAAGCATTAAAATTATGGATTAAGGGTGTTCCATTTCATGCACATCCGGGCTCTAACAAAAGGACATCGAATGGACAAAAATAATCATTTAGCTACTCAGGGTTCAAGACTTTCGAAAAAAATTTTTTTCAAGTTATTAAATGGGATCACTCACGGTTCTATCCAAGTCCATGACGTGAATGGTAGCTATGTTTTTGGTAATGAAAAAGAGAAAAATGATTCAATTGCCAACATCACCATAAACCACCCCAAAGCCTATAAATCAATTCTCATGGAAGGCTCTGTGGGTGCCGGAGCAAGTTACATTGATGGTTATTGGGATACAGATGACCTACAAAAATTAATTACGATGATTATTAAAAATGACGCCCTCTTCAATCAGATTGAAAGTCCTATCGCCCGTTTTTTTAGTTTCATGAGAACAATAAACTATAAATTAAAAATTAACTCGATTCGTCGCGCTAAGGAAAATATTCTAGCTCATTACGATTTAGGAAATGATTTTTTTAAATTAATTCTCGACCCATCTATGATGTATTCATGCGCTCTTTATAAACCATCGGATATAAGTTTAGAGGAAGCATCTCAGAATAAAATTCGGGCCATTTGTAATGCATTGCAACTAAAACCCAGTGACCATATTTTGGAAATAGGTACCGGATGGGGCGGATTTGCATGTTTTGCCGCTAAAGAATATGGATGTAAGGTCACGACGACGACGATTTCAGAAAAACAATACCTCTATGTCAATGAAAAAATAAATCAATTAGGCTTAAATCATCAGATTAAATTATTAAAAGAAGACTACAGAAAACTTTCCGGACAATATGATAAAGTCGTTTCAATCGAGATGATTGAGGCCGTTGGGCATAAATATTTTGATACATTTTTTCAGCAATGCCATCAGCTACTAAAACCTGGAGGTTTATTTTTCTTACAGGCCATTGTTATTAACGATCAAGCCTATGAAGCTGCAAAAAATGAGGTTGATTTTATTAAGAAATACATTTTCCCCGGAGGTTGCCTGCCCTCTGTGCATTCCATAAGTAAATCAATTGCCGACAAAACAACACTGCAATTGCTTTCATTTGAAGACATAGGCCACCATTATGTCTCTACCTTGAATGACTGGCATAAAAACCTATTAACCAATAAAGACGAGATTTTAGCACAAGGATTTACCGAATCTTTTATTCGCACTTGGGAGTTCTATTTTTGTTATTGTGCTGCTGGTTTTCAGACCAATTACATCAGCGATATTCATGCCTTATGGCGAAAAAGACGATGAATACATTACATTACCTCATTCACACAACTGCTTATTATGTGGCTTGGTTTACTTGCATCACGCTCGCTGCTCAAGGTTATGCATGGATAAGCGCTCTTATTGTGGTTGCTTGTGTTCTGTTGCAGCTGTACTGGCAACATCAAACGGGCAGAGCGCTGGAAGGGCTATGGCTTTTATTAGTAATAGTTATCTCTATAAGTACTCTCATTGACAGTGCCCTGGTTTATAAAGGAATAGTCATTTTTTCAGCAAACCCTTTTTCCCCCTATTTTACTTCTCCTTGGATGATAACCATATGGATAAGTTTTACAGTTGTTTTATATGCCACATTAAGTAACCTATTTGATCATCTATTTTTGCTCGGCTTTTTGTCATGTATAGGTTTTGCCTTGGCATTTCGCATTGGTGCAAACTTAGGGGCTGCTTTTTTTCCTTATGGCAGCAATACGACTTGCCTTTTCATCGGCGCGGTTTGGTCAATTGTATTGCCATTTTGCGTGTACGGTTATCAAAAGATAAAGGGTGATAATTAATGTATTCTATCGGCATTGTAGTGATTTATCTTTTTTTACAAATGAGTTTGATGTGGGGTCTGTATCGTCTTCTAAAAAATCCCTCTGTTGTGGATGTCTCATGGTCATTAGGATTAATGGTTTCAGGTTTAATCTATTTAGGCTTAACCCCATTAAGTTTTCGTACTCTAATCATTGGCTCTCTTCTCATTTTATGGGCTTTACGCCTAGCATTTTATCTGTGGTACACACGAATCAGAAAAGGACATGTAGATAAGCGCTATATTGAACTCAGTGCCAATTGGAAAATTAGCCCCTCTCTTGGTTTTTTTCTTAACTTTCAACTCCAGGGGCTGCTCATCCTAATCATTTCAAGTGTGTTTTTACTGATTAGCCAAGCAGGACTGACTCATATTACCATGATAGATATCCTTGCATTTTGCATGGTTACAGTGGGGATAATGGGAGAGACTACAGCCGATTTACAATTGCAACGTTTTAAAACACGGCATAAAGGGGAAGTGTGTAACCAAGGTCTATGGAATTATTCACGTCATCCTAATTATTTTTTTGATTGGTTAAGCTGGATGGGATTCGCTTTATTTGCGGTACAGTCCAACAATGGATACCTAAGCTTACTTTCCCCTTTGATGCTTTATGTTATTTTTACCCGTATGACTGGCCCCATGACCGAAAGAGGCTCCATAAAATCACGGGGACAAAAATATCTTGAGTACCAAAAGCAAACTTCAATGTTTTTTCCTTGGTTTAAGAAAAAAAGCGGTTCTCAATGAAGACAGCAAATAAACTACTCAGTCCACATAAGACCATGCCCCAAATAAAATCGATTAATGTGATTTTCAAAGGCCAGTTCGCAAGGATTGAGTAGTTGGTGAAATCATAGATCCCATAGGTTACAAATCCTAGGATTACTCCACCAGCGAGTGCCAGCATGTAATTGCCTTGTGCGCCGGGCAAGACGAAATAAACGATCCCTAATGCGATGCACACATAAACGACTGCCGCTGCCCACCAAATAGGAGCCATGCCTGTATCCGACTTTCGTAACAACATACCGATGTTTTGGGCATAAACTGATTTCGCAATGATACCCAACCAAATCATATCCAACACAAAGATACATACCATTGTTAAGAAAAAGAGTCCTATAAGTTTCATTGTCGTTCCCCTATGGATAACTACTTTTTAGCTAAATTCTGCTCTAATAAAGATTTGGGCAGCGGCTTAACATCCCAGACGATACCCATGAGTTCTAAAAGTTTGATTAAGTAATAAGTGATATCAATCTCCCACCATCGAAACCCCTGACGCGCTGATGCAGGGTAATGATGGTGGTTATTATGCCAACCTTCACCAAGCGTAATGAGAGCAAAAAACAGGTTGTTTTTGCTGTTATCCGACGTTTCATAACGTCTTGTACCATACACATGGCACAGGGAATTAATGATTACGGTTGTATTAAATACGGCGACCAAGGAAACGCTGAAGCCCCAAACCAACATTTCACCGATACCGGTGTTCCATTGTGGTGCATAAGTCTGAAGAATCCAACCGGTCACAAAAAGAGCAAAAAACAATAATGCGGGCATTAGAATGTCATAACGTTCGAGAAAAACGAGTTCTGGATATTGCTCCAAATCTCTAACTCGTTCCGGATTATAATGGTAATGTTTTTTGGTAAGAAACCAACCTACATGACTCCACCAAAACCCGTGTTGTACTGGGGAGTGTGCATCCTCAGGGGTATCAGACACCATGTGGTGCTGCCTGTGATGCGCTGCCCACCAAAGAGGACCGCGTTGGGCTGAAGTTCCTGCAAGAGCTGCAAAAATGAATTGCCAAAAGCGATTGGTTTTGAACGCTTTATGTGAGAAATATCGATGATAAAAAGCACCAATGGTAAACAAACGAAAAAAATACAGAGTCACTGCGACACTTAAGGCAATCCAACTAAAATGCACATAAAAAATCAGTAAACAGCTCAGGTTAACCATAATAAAAGGAATCGCACGAACCCAATCGATTGTATTGCTTAATGGTTCATCAGGATTGTAATTATTTTGGTTCACAAGCCAATTCTGTATCAAAGCTCCTAAAGACTTCATCAAATTAATCCCTAATTTTTTTAATCGAAAACATACATCGACTCAATGACTAATTATTTTTGGCGTGCTTAGTCTTTGCATAAAGAGGTATGTAATCAAAAGTCTGTGGCCCACGTTCGGATCCACATTCATCATAAGTATTATCAGCACACAGAAAAAATTCTTCAGCCCCATATTCTGCAGCGCGCGACATTGCCTCGTCAATAGAGTTGAAATGCCATAGTTCTTTTCCCTTATGAATAAATTCGTCAGAATTTTTAGCAATAATTTCTACAATATATTCATGGAGTTCGATGGGTGAGTAAATCAGAGCAATTGCTTTAGAACCACTATTTGCCTGATTAATAAAATCTTCGCGTGTATGATGTACCATGATTCTATTCCTCATAAAAGGGTATTAGCTAAATTATAGCTGCAATTTTGCTGATGTATTGATAACCAACCTAATGGTAATGTCCTTCTGTTTTACCTCTAAAAAGAAAATAGGCATATAAAGTATATGCAAGCAATATGGGTAACATGATAGCCACACCGACCAATATAAATACTAGAGTCGAAGATGGGGCTGCCGCCTCCCAAATGGTAATCTGACGTGGAATCAAATAAGGATAAACACTAATCGCTATACCGATATAGGAGCACAAAAAAATGACAATGCTGTAAATAAAAGGCTTGCGTTCGTCAGAAGTATTTAAAGATAAGTTTCTCCAAGCCAGAAAAATGGCACATGCGGTAATTAAAGGAAGTGGGCTTAACAATAAAAAATTGGGAAATTGATACCAGCGATTGAAGACTTCAGTGCTATGCAACGGAGTCCAGATACTAACAAACACTAAAAAGAAACTCACAGCGATCAGTAACCCTCGGGCATAGTGGACCATTTTACTCTGAAGTTTGCCCCTGCTTTTGATAATCATCCATGTCGCTCCAAGAAGCCCGTAACCACATATTAGAGCAACACCAGTAAATAAGCTAAAAGGAGTTAACCAACTGGACTGAATAATTGCCATAGTCTGGGGATTGATTGAAAAACCTTGAACAAAACATCCTAAGATGACTCCTTGAAAAAAGGCAGCAGCAATCGAACCAATCGTGAATAACCAATTCCATATAGGTTTCGATTTATCCGCTTTAAATCGAAATTCAAAGCTAACTCCACGAAAAATCAAAGCGATTAACATGAACATGATAGGGATATAAAGAACGGGCAAAAGAGCCCCATAAACCAGAGGAAATCCGCCATAAAGTATGGCGCCACCAAAAACAAGCCAGGTTTCATTCCCATCCCATACTGGGGCAATTGAATTCATCATCTTATCCCTTTCGCCTTCACTACTGGTAAAAGGAAATAAAATTCCGATCCCTAAGTCAAAACCATCTAAGATGACATACATCACAACAATAAAGGCAAGTAATACAGCAAATATAAGTGGGAGCATTATTTTTTCTCCACATTTAAATCAGTCATGTATTGAAATGCATGATCTTCGACTCGTTCTTCCTCAATGACTTCCGGACCTAAACGAATGAGTTTCAATAAATAATACAGATAAAACCCAAAGACAACTCCATAAGCAAGAACAAGCAGAACAAAAGAGATAATCACATCTTCGACACTGATTGCAGAGACGGCATCATGGGTTTTTAATAACCCATAGACTACCCATGGCTGTCTTCCAATTTCAGCTGTGAGCCATCCGGAAATGCTGGCTATAAAACCAAGCGGTGTCAGTACAAAACACCAATAGTGGAACCATTTTGCCACATAAATTTTGTTCTTATAACGAAGAAACATTCCAACAACAGCTGTTGCGAACATCAGAAGTCCAATGCCGACCATAATTCTAAATGTGAAAAATACTGGTGCAACTCTGGGTTGTTGGTCAGGTGGCACAGAGTCTAACCCAACCATTTTTCCATCCCAATCATGCGTATTGATAAGACTTGCAAGTTTAGGAATTTCAATAGCATAGTTATTCTTTTGTTCTGCCTGAGAAGGCCAAGCAAACAATACTAATGGAGCCCCGTTTTGAGTATGCCAAAGCCCCTCCATCGCCGCAGTTTTAAGCGGTTGATATTCTTTAACCTTGAGGCCCACAACATCACCAACACCAATTTGAACAGGAACAAGAATCAAAGCGGCCCAAAGTGCAAAAGACATTGTTTTCTTTGCTGTCTCCACTGATTTTTTGCGAAGCAAATAATAAGAAGCGACACCCATGATGACGAAGGAAGTTGTCACATAAGAGGCCAGAAGCATATGGATAAAACGCGAAATAAATGAAGGATTCATCACCACTGCCCACCAGCTAGCGACTACGTACTTCCCGTCGATTAACTCATACCCGCTAGGCGTTTGCATCCACGAATTTGCAGACATAATCCAAAATGCAGATATAGTTGTGCCGATGGCAACCAGAAAGGTAGCCATAAAATGCAGTAGCGGTGGTACTCTTTTCCAACCAAAGAGCATGACGCCCAAAAAACCTGCTTCAAGGAAAAAGGCAGTTAGCGTTTCATAGGCGAATAATGCACCTAAGACATTGCCGAACTGGGTAATAAACGGACCAAAATTTGTTCCGATTTGATAGGCCAGGACAATGCCTGAAACAACCCCCATTCCAAAGGTAAGTGCAAAAATCTTGGTCCAAAATTTGCAAATTTCAAGGTAAACTGTATTTTTAGTTTTAAGCCAAAAGAATTCCATAATGACCAAAAATAAGGCCAACCCCAAATTCAATGTTGGAAATAAAATATGAAATCCGATGCTAAAACCAAATTGGGCACGTGATAGAATTTCCACAAGCATTTGAACACTCCACTCATTACTGTCAGAGTTTTGTAATGCAGCCGCTTAAATTAAATCAAGAAGAGTAACTAACTAATGACAGATTTAATCTGCATCTAACCATGCAGCCTAACTGCATTACTGCTCCAATAGTATATTATTGTACAAGTATAAAAAATTATCAAATGCATTCTCTTTTTTATTAAAATAATGATAAATAAGCCTAGCTTGACAAGAAACGTCTTTTCAATGAACAAAAAATAGTGACTTTTTAATTTTTATCCTACATCGCCATGCTCAAATGAAATTGTAAAGCACAGTAAGGGATAATAATGATCGGTAAAAGCGAAATTCTCTTAAAATTATCCGATTATCAAAAATCGGTATTGAACCTAAAACAAAACTGTGACCAGCTTACCCTTCATTTTGAAATGAATACAGAACGCTTCTTCACCCCCATCCCCATTGATGAACACTCAAAATTGCGCCTTGAACATGAGTCTTTGAAGCTTAAGGTAGCTCCATTTCTTGGGAAAAAGGATCAATCGGATCAGGAGCAGCGAAAAGAAATCAACTTCTTTTCCAAAGCACCCTAAACGCTTAAACTCTTCTGGCTTGATGGCCTAATGATTAAAGCAAATTACGTTCATTAAGCACAGGTACAGTTTTGCTTAATCCAGAAAATACTTCATTAAATTTAGTGGCTCCATGTAGCGTAATCAAGGTAATTGCTGGAAAAGCTAATGCAAACGACCTGAACTCATCTTTAAAACCAAAACAGATAAATAATGGGATTAGAGGTAAAAAAGCAGCCCAGAAGTAATTACGATATCTTTGTGGCGACTCATTCCAGACGTGTTTAAAAAAAATAAATAAAGGTACTGCAATCAATGGATTTTGCAGACTTGGAGTACGAACACCCTCAGCGATTACATTATAAAACTTGAAGAAACTGGTTGGTTTCGTCCAGAACGCAATATTTTCACGAAAGTGATATTCAACGAAATTTCCAAGATTAGCCTCATAACCACTCATGATATAAAAACGACTGGCAAAACAAATAAGCAACTGCAATGCCAAATCGATCAACCGTGTTTTTAAAGTAACCTGTTCTGGATGAAGAAAAAAAAGGGCTAGTGGTACCAAAAAAAATGTTTCTTTATTAAAGGAAAAAACCGCAATACAGATCGTATACATAATTCTCTGTTGCTTCAGTACGAAATAACAGGCACACAATATACCGAGCAATTCTATAAAATCATAATAATAACCATAAGTTTGAAAGGTCAAAGGATATAATAGGCTGAAGCTAATCATAAAAACCAAAGCTTCCCCAAAACTCAAATGATGCATGCGTCCTAAGAGATAAACAATCAAAAGAATTCCTATGGTCGCTAAAACAATAGTCAAATACATGAGATTGTATGTTATCGCAATCACTGGGGTCCAAGAGCCGATAGACAGTTTTGAAAAGTAATGCGATCGAACTGAATCTTTTCTATTAATTAATTGAAATAACTTTTTTTGATTATCCAAACTCAATTGCTCAATAAACCATTTTATTCCTCTCGGTAAAAGTGAGCGATAAACAAAAGGTTTATGAGCATCTCCATTCATCATATTTATAAGATTGGTTCTGGTGTCATTTTCATGGAATCCAACTTTTAAAAAAAAACTATTGGTAATGTTGCCGCTACATATCAGGATCAACAGAAATGGAATTGAAAATCTACAGAATCTTAGATAAAAAGAGTCATTGACCAAAATATTTCTTCTCCATAAGTGCGTGATGAGGGGTTATGAGGCTTATCACAAAACTAAAGCACCCTCTTTAAAAAAATATCGAGACCGAATGAGAAATCATCAGGCATCCCGACTATTTTGGAGCCATACTTTAAATGAAAATGCCTGGCTTGAAAATCAAAAGTATCAGATCCAATAAGATTTAACCTGACAACCCTAGGAATAAAAGCAATATTGTGGGATAATAATTGCCCAATTTAACCAATATTCGTCTGATTGTATGAAAATAAAAGCAATTGTTTTAATGATCACTATTTTTTTTCCTGTCGCTTTATTCGCTGGTTCATCGAATTGTCCTTTATCAAACGGAATCAATGTACATACCAAAACGCGAACTTTAGCTATCTGTAAACACGGCTCTGTAATTAAGAGCTTTAAAGTCGCTCTCGGATATAAAGGCGTCGGTAAAAAGAAAGCGGGTGATAATAAAACCCCCATTGGTTTATATGGGTTAGCTCATCCAAGAAAATCCAATCAATTTAAAGTCTTTATTCCAATTCTCTATCCCACTGCAAAGCAATCAGCTGCAGGATATACAGGCAGAGATGTAGGAATCCATGGGCCCACCCAGTCTTCTGGATGGTTTAGTTGGTTAAACAACTTACCCTACTCAACGCGTGGATGCATTGCTGTTGGCAAAAATACCCATATCGAGTATGTGGCTAATTGGGTAAAAGCCAATCCAGGGACTAAGGTTTTAATTATCTAAGCCGAGATTAATTTGTGTAACGTATCGTTCTCATCATCTATTTTGGATGCAAAGATCATTCAGAGTGACGGCGGAAGTAAACCTAGAGCGCATCTTAAAATATAAATAGAAGAGTACTGAGGGAACAATTTATCCCTATACCCTCGTAATAAACTTTTTTTATTGAATAAAAGAAGCAGATTAATTTATAGTTGGCCCAACATATTTTTTGGTACCCGACTCGATGCTTACCGTAAAACAGTTAAAAGAACTGCTCAGTGTCTATCAAAATCAAAAAGCAATTTTTTCTCCTAACCTGGATGCGAAAACACTGCGGATTATGCAGCAGGAATCTGCTTATACCTTTTCCTTTTTTACACAATTAATCAAGGGGCGGGATGATAATTCTGCTCTTGATAAAGACGCCATAATCATCAGGAACTATCTTAAAACACGTTGGGGATTGCTGAAAAAATCGAATCTAGCCTATACCCGCCACCCTTTCTTACCTGCGAACCAGTTCTGTCTTAAAATAGCAGAAGCCATTGCGGGTCCTAAAGCAGCAATATGTCAGATTTTAATGCCTGGTGTTGTTGGTTTGAATCGAGAAAGCGCTGATCTCAAACTTGAAACAGAACAAGAGGGACATTTTGAACTTGAAAATTATATTACCAATCAAGCCCATACCAAACTGATACCTATAGCAGAATTCTTCCAAACTGCAAAAGTGGATAGCAATCTCGTGATTGCTGATTTCCAACCATCAGCAAACCAAGTGGTCTATCAATTGGGCGGTAGAGATATGCTCAATCTAGAACAGGTTGCTGGCAAGGCCAGTGAAACATTTATTCAAGTATTAAAGAAACAACACCGTCAAAAATATGATAATAATTCTATCGGTTTTGCCCTACATGAATTAGCTTTGGAGCTTAGAAAAGCCTCCGTTGCGGATTCAGGAAGGGAGGAATGGGCGGATAATGAGGTTGTCGCCGGAGCAATTAAAACTTTTTATGAACTTTGGCGCATGCTCTCCCGAGATCTCAGTTTACCCGAAAATACAGATTTAGATCACAAAACGCCAATTAGACAACTCAGGCTGAAAAGTTATGGCCGTGTCGAACTGACCCTTGAGAGTTATTTATTGGCTTTATTTGTTCGCCATAAAGATTGCCTACTCACCGAGGAAGAGTTTATCCGACAACAACAAGAAGACATTTTTCCTTGCGCGCATCAAATCTCTAATTGCCTCTTTGAATTCCTGAATCAATATCCAGATCTCTATAAAGTTCCCATAGATGCTCAAGCAACTCAAGCGAAAGAAGACTTACCATCCCTAACTTCATTGTTGGATGAGGTATTAGAAGCCTTAACACATCGTCCCCAAATGTTGGATGGTGAGGATGAGGGATTGCTTGAGCAATTGATTCAGTTAATTGGAAAAAGTTTAGAATACCATGATATAGATTCAGAATATGATGCTACAGAAGCAGCAGCCACTTTTATAGAACCGTTGATTCAAAGTTTTCAGGATTTCATCTATTTGACCGATCATCCTACACTTTTTAAGGAAGTGGCAGATGATGTTCAGCCTCGTTTTGCTGAGCTCAAATCGGTCGAGAAAGTCCATGAGTTCATCCACCTGTTCTCAAAAGAACAGCAACAATTGATTGTTGATGCGCAATTTAAAGCACTTATCCAAGAATATAATACTAAGGAGAAATTTCAAAAATTAATCGGCAAACTTGTAGAGCCTGCAAAAAGTAGTTTGAGAAAAAAATATGCAGCACAGCTGGCACCTTCAATTACCTCTTGTCAGGACTTTTTGCAATTACATAAAAAAGCAAGCCCAGAGTTACTTGATGAAGTGTTTGCATTCCTAGAAGAGAAATATCCGGTACTGCTCAACAGCTATGATAATACATGCCAGATTCTTCAAGCACTTTGGTGCAGCAAACAACAAAAAAAAGTTCTAGCGTTTATTAGGCCTAATTTATATCAGTGGTTAAATCCCGATAATTACACTTCATTCCATCAATTTTTACTAAGCTATGACACAGCAGCACTTCATCGTATGATGGCTGATGAAATAAACAGTCATATTACCTCTTTTAAAGAATGGACTACACTGTATGTTGCCTGGAGCAATCATGATGCAATTCAATCTGCTCTATTAGAACAATTTTTTTTGCAGTTTAAGGATGAAATTAAAGATGGCGATGCACTAATTTCTCTATTACAAAAAACGGGAGACAACTCTAAATTAAAAGTACTCGAGAAGTTTTTCTCGCTGATTATCTCAAAAAATCTATTGGAACAATGCTTGGCTTTGATGCCCAGAAACACACACGAACGCCTTTTATCAAAAATTCCTTTTGATTGTTTTGTCTCTACAATTTCGGAACTGCAAGAAATTGCTGATTTGTTCCAATCTGACAAACTACGCCAAATTATTTTTGCCCAATTCAATCCAGAGAAATTAAATTGTACTAAAGAAGAGTTTGCCTCATTAACACAACTCAAATTCGAACTCAAAATGTTAGAAGAGTTCGCTCAACGCCTTGATCCCCAAAAAGTAGTGACTCATTTAAAAGATTACCTTGTGAGAATGAGAGTGTCCGGTTGTGATTATTCAATGTTTAGATCACACCCAAATAAAAAAGTGGGAATGGCTATCCAATTAATCAGTCAATTACAAAATGATAGTTTAAGTACGTTAGAAAAATTGAATGCATTAAGAGAGGCTCAGCAACAAATTGCAAATGAATATAATTCGTGGGGAACAACTTCTAATAGTCAATTATATTCGATCATTAGTGATAACTTGAATAAAGTGGTCGCAAGCGAAGAGGATTCTTTGGATCCTGGGCAATCGTTGAGTAGGTTCCATCTATAGTGACAGTAAAATAGTTAAATGAGTTTGGTGTCGAGAGATTCAACGTTAATCATTATTCACCCATAGTAGGATTATGTGTGAGTAATAACCGCTTATAAAATCTTCAATGCGCTGCTTCATGATCTTTTCCATTATGAAACGAGCAAATGATTACCCTAATCCAATCCAATAAAATCAGATGGTTCATTCTCAATAAAGCGTTTGATTAATTGTTGCCAAAAAGGTCGATATAAAATATCAAATAAAGGGTGTGAATCATCCACAGGAAAACAAGGTCCATGATTTGCTTCCAATAACCAAAGTTTATTGCCCTCTGCTTCAGCCATGAAATCAAAGCCGAAGCAGGCAATTCGCGGTTGGCTATCTTGCCAAATCGGAGTAAATTGATTTTTCAATGCCTTTATCAATAGTTGGCAAATAGAAACAATAGTCATCTTATAAGGTTGAAAAATGGCAATTTCATCGCTTAGGCGTTGCACCACATTAAGTCGTTCCTCACTAAGATGCTCGTTGGTAAGATGAGCCTCCAGTTGATTGAAGTTATCTTCTTGATACGGTTTTAAGGCAATATTCACATAGCCACTCGGAAAAAGTGCTGAGCCTGCATGTGTCGATAAGACCAACAATACGCGAATAGAAAATTTATGCCCCAAAGTGGGTCCTTGAATCAGTTGCGGCTTAACAATATAACGTTGCAAAACTTGGGCCCCTCCCATTCGCTTATGGGAAAGAAAATGAGCTTCAATGGCATTAAGATCATGAAAGATATGAATATGTTGTCCGTTATTTAGCATGGACGGTTTTAATATCCAAGGTGTGTTGGCAGGCTGTGAGTTACTGATATTATCCAAAACAGAAGGCCAAATCTCATCATCGATGAAAAAGGTCTCTGGCATCAAATATTCGAGATGATTTGTTTGGAGAAATGCCGCAAGCAGATGCTTATACTCTAAGGTTTGACTAATCAGTGGTGAAAAATGGAGCCACTTCTCATTCACTGACGCCAGCGCAGAAAACTTACTTGGCCTCCATCCTTCGGCCTTCAAGAAGCGAGCTAAATTAGCATGTGTCGGTGTTTTATCTTCTACTAAATGAAATTTTCTCATAAACTTTCATAATCATTGTTTTAATTCTGTTTTTCATAAAACAAGTATAGCCCTCATTAGACGAACGCATACTCGCGTGAAGGATTCACACCTCACGCTTTACATCAATACATCCCTTTGATGACTGGTCAAATAGCCTATATAATCTTTGT
Source organism: Legionella sp. PATHC035 (assembly GCF_026191115.1). Classification (NCBI taxonomy): domain Bacteria; kingdom Pseudomonadati; phylum Pseudomonadota; class Gammaproteobacteria; order Legionellales; family Legionellaceae; genus Legionella; species Legionella sp. PATHC035. The sequence continues at coordinate 793,513 of NZ_JAPHOT010000001.1, forward strand.
TACACAACTCAAAATCAATGGCTAAACGAGACTGACCATTGCTATGGCTAAGGATACCCATGTTTCGATCCTCTTTAATAATTGCACTAATGACTTTTAGCATCATCACGCATGCAACCCTCCCTGCAGATCCAATTCAACATTGTTTAGATGTGAGAAGACTTGTGGATTTTACCTCAAGACAGAAAATGGCTGCCAAAGAGCCCGGTGTGTTGCGGTTTAAATTTCATAAAATTTCAGCTTCAGAACTGCCGTTAGAGAACTCTGCGGGCAATATGGATGAAGTGATTCAAGCGTTAAATAATCAGATTGAAAACTGCACTAAATACCATGGTGAATTTAAAACAGTGACTATTGCTGGCCATCAGTTTAACAGACAAGAATGGTGCCTCGAAGCCAACAAAAAAATGCTCAGTATTGCAAAAGCTGCCCAAGGCAATTTTCAAAAATATTTAGCGAGCATCAAAAATGAATTTGATTGGTATAAAAGCGATGGTTGGCCTGAAAATCATGCGGGATTTAAAAAAGGTGAATTTCAATTCACAGCCTATTATGCGCCAGCCGCTGTTGAGGCTCGCACCAAACGGGGTGGAGGATTTTTATATCCTATCTACAGTAACCCGGGTGTTGTCAATGCAGCTTCAGAATGCAAGAAATTTAATTTGAAAGGTCCTCTTTGCGGAGTTGACCCGCTTACTAAAATACCGCGTGGATTTTGTTTGAAAAATGCTGATGGCACCTACTCTATAGCACCAGACCGCGAAGAAATTGATCATGGGGCTTTAAATCCGAAATATATAATTGGTTATGTCAAAGACCCAAATGACCCTTCTTTTTTAATGCTTCAAGGCTCTGGTTCATTAATTCTCGATGGCAAAGTATTTCGTATTAATTACGATGGCGCCAATGGCAGGCCGCGTACCATGCTGGGACGCATAGTCCAATGTGCACAAGACCCAACCTGTGGTGGTAACCTGGATGCAATGGAACGTTGCGCTAAAGATCCTAAATGTCATGATGAAGCAAAGTTACGCTGTAACCTATCTAAAGAGATTAAACTCAGCGGCGCATCAGAAAAGCGAATACGCCAATATCTCGATAACCCTCTAAACCGCGATAAAGCTGCTGACTTGCGAAATCGCGATCAAAGCTTTGTATTTTTTACTAAAGAAGCTGGAGGCCCATATGGTTCTGAAAATATTTCGCTCACACCCCATGCTTCATGCGCAACAGATCACCGCGTAATTCCTGTTGGAATGAGTTTTATCTACAGCTGCAAAAAGTCTACTTCATGGTGTGTAGCCCAAGACACAGGCGGCGCCATTGTGGGGGCTCATGTTGATGTGTACAAGGGTGAGGGCAATCAAGCCGGTGTGGAAGCAAATGCGCTCAATCACTCAGGCACATTATTTGTGGCACTGCCAAAAAAATGAATCGAACCTCAAGCAACCTAAATTTCATCTGCTACAGCGTTCAGGGAGCACAAGGAGAGCGGCATTAAAACACGAGCCCACGCGGCCAAGCCGCTGGGCGTAGGCAACAATATGCTCCAAAGCGAGCCGCTCACCACCAATCCACTTCCCTAACAGGTGATTGTAACTCTCTCTTTAACCATTCAGGTTTAAGGTCACAACTCCATCCTGATTTAATACGCCTCCTTCTTTGTCGCCAAAAATAAAGATAAGTTTGGTTCTAAAATCGACAGCACACTCCCTCACGAGGCCATGGAGGGTGTAAATCGATTTAGAGATTCAGCAAGCGTAAGCTAGACGCCCCCTGGATTAGTTAAAAGAACAGAGACAATAAGGCCTTGGTTTTCTTACTGACAAAACACCTTGGAAAAGGATGAATCATCTAATTTACCTCTCAATTGTACACGGTGTTTGACAGACTATAAACAGACTTATCCACAGAAAATGTGAATAACTTTTAGGGTATTATTTGGATCTAAAATTAGAGTCAAGCAGATTCTGTAAGGGCTTTTATGAACGGTTGATTACTGATTGATTATCGATTGAAATAAATATCCACAGACTTGGATCATTTTGAAAAGGAATTAGGCGTAGCTATCTTATACAAATAAAAAGTAAAAAAACAGTCTTGACTCAAACTATTTTTCGTCTTTATTTGATTTTGATAACTCGATGAACCATATGCTTAAATAGTTTATTAATTCAGAGAATAAAATTGTATTGGGTTGCTTCACTTGGTTGGCTATGACGAACTAATAATCATTAGACCCTGTAAAAGGGACTGCAGAGCAAATCGTTAACAACTCTTCAGGGTGTTTCACAAGATATGTGGGTTGGTGCTTTAATAATGTTTTCTCTGAATTGTAACCCCAGGTTACAGCGATTGATTGAATATTATTTCTCTTTGCTGCCTCAATATCTCGGGTTTCATCTCCAATATAAAATACTTTGCTTTTATCAATTTTGTATTTTTTGAGCGTTTTTTTCAGTAAATGGCGTTTAGAAAAACAATTCGATTCATCATGGATAAAATTAAAAAAGTGGTGAATTTGATGCATGTCTAGCCATAGAAGTACATTTTCAACTGAATTAGAAGTTAAGATGCCCAGTGAATATCCCGAGTTATAAAAAGTCTCAAGGATTGTTGGAATATTTGCAATCGGCTTCAAATTGATCATTTGTTCGTGTAAAAGATACCTAATCTGTCGTATTAAGGAAGGTAATTTATAAAAAGAAATCCCTAAAAAATTGATTAATTCTCTTGATGAAAGATCGCGAAGGGATTCAATTTCATGTTCTTTAATCTTTCTGAAGTTGAATTGTTCCGCCAATAAGTTGGTTTTTTCAATGACGCAGTCAAAACTATCCACTAGCGTACCATCAAAATCAAAAAGTAAATGCATGAGTTAATGTCCTGATATGGAGCGATAATTTGGAATTCATACAAGCTAATAATAGATCCAATCCTACCTATTAAGCAAACTTAGGAGTTAGGACTTTTACCTTGCCGAGCAACAAAAAACCAACATCGATCAGAGCCATTTTCTACGTTGGTTTAAAAATTACTATGCTCAGATGAAAAGACTTGAAGATAATTTCAAAAAAGTCATCACTGGTTCATTTGCGGTGGTGCTGCAATTCCTATAAACACGACCATCCCATCCCCTCCTGGATTAAAGTAATTATCACTAAAAGGAAGTGGTTTCCAATTATTTGCAGCCCAAACATTTCCAGCTTGATCTGAAATGGCGTGAGTAAGACGCATTAAAGGATTAAAACTGGGTGGGCCACCTGCACCATTAAGCGGAGTACCATCGGCGAGCAATACTTGGCTCCCCGCACTGGGTAGGGTATAGCCGGTTGAGGGGGAGATTGCATCACCTGTGGCTAATCCTGTCGGACACTTCGCTGTGTTAATGCCACAAAGTTTGGAAATTGAAAATTGAGGAGGGAAGCCAATGCCCTCAAAATTAGCAACCCAGATATTATCGTCACCATCCACAGTAACCCCCCAAGGTCCGGAAACACCACCTTGGCCGTTATATCCAACAAAAATTCCATTGGGAGCAATTTTATAGATTGTGGAGTCATTTACAGAGGCCACCCAAGCATTACCTTGCGAATCTAAAGAAACCTCCCTTGTTGAGCTACCGGCTGGCAATTGAACGTCTAAAGTTTTGATGAGTTGGGTTCCGGAAATCACATATTTATTAATTACCGAACCTGGGTTGCCAGCAGAAGTTTTGCTGTTACTCACCCATGCAGAACCATCTTGAGCAATAGCTATGTCAAAAGGTCCACTGTTCGCAGGTTCTTGATAATATATGGCAGAATTAGGATCGCCATTTAAATAAACAACAATCCGGTCATTACCATAGCTGGCCATCCAAATGTTGTTATTTTTATCTGAAACAGTACCTTGAACTCTATATAAAGCCGATATATAGCCTAGAGGGCCTGAAATTGGAATGCCCGTTGAGGAAAACTGAGACACGCTCCCCTCCCCTCCTGGAGGCAAACAGGTATCACAACTCCCCCATCCAAAATTGCCTGTCCATATCGAGCCCCGCGTATCAATGGTAATTCCAAAAGCATTCCCCAAAAGACCACCACCAAATAGAGGCGAAGTGGGAGTATCATTCATTCCGTCCGCAGGTTGGCCGTTTGGCTTTAAAACAATCAGCCAGTTGGATGAGTTGGGAGTGCCTTGAATCACATTATTCGTTATCCAAGCGTACCCGTTTTTATCAAAAACTGTTTTGGCAGGCCCACCAAAAGGAGCTGACAAACTGCCGGAATTATTAAATTTTACCGCTAGAGTCCATGCATCAGGTTTGGTTTTTAACGAAGGTTGATAAGTAGCAAATTGATTCGATTGGACATAGATGCCTAGTACATTATTCGCGGGATTATGCGCTATATTTAACAATGCATCCAAGGTATTTGTAGGGGCAAAACCATTGACTGTAGTTAATCCAAAAAGAACAGTACAGGCACCTGGCAAATTTTGAACACACGATGCAATTAAGTTAGATAAATTATTGAGGGAACGCATTGTATTCGTTTGATCTGCATTAGGTGATGCAGTAATCACTTGCGATAGAGTGCCTTGAATCGGTGAAACTAAATTATCATTCATACCTGAGGCAATTTTTAATCCTAAGGAGCTACCACTAATTTGGCCATTATTAAAAAATTGTGCCATTGAATAAGCCGCGCCTACCGTCGTCAATTCGTTAATTGTAATCGCTGGAAGAAGATTTTTACCTATTATAGTTACCAGCTTGGTGTTATTTCCCTGGCGTGCAACTGCATAAAATGAAGAGGTTTGGGGTATTTGTTCAGGAGGAATATAAATAAAAAATTGGCCTGTTCCATTGGTTGTCGTATTAGCAATCGGTATTGCAGACGTTGAACTGGCACTGTAAATAGTCACATTTGCATTCGCAAGTGGAATTGCAGAGACATTCCCTGACTGCACCACCCCCTTGATTGTCGGTTCGAAGGCCCTAACATTTAAGGGTTCATTCGTCCCTGCGCATGCTGGAACATTAGGACTACAAACAAAAAGATGATTATGAGGATTAGGATCATGTGGATTAACAGCACCTGAAACTCTAAGTTCCAATGTGCAGCTCCCACCAGGTAATAAGGTAAAATTTGCACCACATAAATCAGGATAAGTTGTATCGTTGAGCACTTGGCTTACGTTAGGTGGTAAATATTTAACAAATCCCCCAGGTAGCGTTCGGCGCGTAGCATTCGTTACGGTATACAATGCGGTTGCAGTATTTCCTATAACCACTTGAGTAGGTAAGACGGTACCTACTTTGGGTAAAACAGTGTAGGCAACTCCATAGCTCATCGTGCTTAACGAGGTGGCACCAATAAACAGAAATAAAGAGGACATCCTTTTATTCTTTTTCATTTTTCCTATTTCCTAAATTAAATAGCTTATTTGTACTATGGCTTCCTGCATATCAAGATGGGGTAGTGTCAAAGTACTTGTGAAAGGTATTACGTCAAGCATTCCCTCATCCAAATTCGCCTTACCTAAGCCCACATAACGATAGCCAACCCCTAAGCGCCAGTTTTTACATAGGTCCATATCGATGCCAAGACCAAGACTATATGCAAAATTCGTTGTTTTATGATCCTCAAATTCTGGGGTAAAAGTTAGAAATGGGGGCACGCTGGTTTGATAATTTGAAGCCTGATTGAACGCAGCTCCAAGACCTATAGAAACATAGGGATGAAAAATCGTTTTAACAGTGTGTAATAACTTGCCTTCAAAAAAAAGTTGGCTGCTTTTTATTTTATAATTGTAGGTAAACTCATCGGCTGATTGCTCATCTATGCCTTGTATTAAAATACCGTTACTAGAAAAATTATTAGGCCTATAATAACTTATACCAAGCTGCAAAGACCACAGCAAATTCATTGGAACTTCAGTTCCAATAGACCCTCCCCATAACATCCGATTTGAATGGTCATGTCTGGGCGTATATTGATACGTTGTGAAATCACCATCCATATTTAAAGTTTGTGCATGTCCTGTCTTGGCAACCGCTACACCGCCCGAAAGCGTAAAAAATGGATGAAACCAATTTAAGTTTCTTTGATTCGATGGGTGAGTTATTTTAGCTTGGTCAGCATAGCCTGCATGAGCAGTCATAATCACTGAACTATAAATTATAAAAAAAGAACGTAAGGCAAATGGTGAGAAACAATCCGTTTTTGTTCGTTTAAACATAAAATAATCTTCCTTTTCTCCCTAAAGTAACAAGGGAATTAAAATCCTTTCTGGCTAAGAGAATGAATAATCACTTTAATTTGCCCGACAAGATAGCTGATTTCGCTCTATTTCTCAATGACAGAAAACCCAAATCCAGTTATTCTAGATCCCGCCCTGCTTTGTCGATCGAAAAAGATTGGTTTTACAAAAAGGGAGTTGTTGTTTTCTCTACAATTCATATTTTTAAAAGGAATTAACGTGACTCTTAAATCAATTTTATTCTCAGCTGCTCTTATCCTTTCATCTCAAGCGCACGCAGATAATTTATTTAAATTGACTCAAAAACCTTTGACGATAAATCAATGCCCGATCACTGCTACAGGAAATGCATTCGATCTTGCCTTGCTCAACCCTGGCTATTTTGTTGTATCAAGTGGCAAGAAAAACAGTGAACTCCTGTTTACACGTTTTGGCAGACTCTATTTAGACGCGGATGATTACCTTCGCACAGATTGGGGTGACTACCTGCTTGGAATAACAAAAAAATCTGCCCCCAAGCATTTAAATAAAATCAAAATCCCCACAAAAAATTTAGCGCCTAAAGCGACTAGCAAAATAAAAATGGGGGCTAATCTTCCAGCGATGGCAATCGAGGGTGATAGCTATGTAGCGAGTTCAATTCTTTTCGATTCTCTATCTAATACGGATGAATTAACGGTTAAATTAACAAAAACTGGGGTTGGCATGTGGAAGGCCGAAGTTTTTGTTGGCAAAGTCATGCTGGATGAAGGCACCTTAAGGTTTAATGCCAACGGTGCGTTAACAAAACAAGAGGGATTGCACCATGTTCAATGGCCAACAAACTCTGGTATTCAACAATTGAAAATTGATTTTAAAGAGAGTACCCAATATGCAATCCCATTTTCTTTATTTTTTATGCATCAGGATGGGTATGGTGTGGGATTATTCACCACGGCTATGGTTACAATAAATGGCGAAATTGATTTGCTATACAGCAATGGACAATCAAAAGTATTGAAGAACCAGATAGCCGTCGCATTATTTACCAATCCAAGCTATCTAGAAAATGTGATAAGCCATTTATACAGACCCACTGAAAAGTCAGGTCTACCAAGACTTTATTGGAAAAATAGTGAACACGCTGTACTCAGTGGCTATCTTGAAGAAGAACCTTGTATTGCTCATTAGATTTTTATTTGCTTTCTGACATTTACTTGTGCTTTGTGAACGATTCGATCCGACAAGATTGTCAGAAAGCACTTTCTTCGAGCTATTCCCCTCTGTAAAAGAGGCTAGAAAATAAGGAACATAAACTCCTTATAAAGGTAAAAATATGGATCCAGTGACGCATGCGGTTTTAGGGGCAGCCTGTTCCCAAGCAATTTTGTACAGGAAGGACAAACACAATGCCTGGCTTGTCGGTGGCTTGGCAGCCATGGCCCCTGATTTGGATATATTCATTCGAGAATCAGGCAATCCAATGCTGTTTTTCCTATATCACCGCCACTTCACCCATTCCCTAAGTTTTATCCCCATAGGTGCTTTAATCATTACCTTAGCTTTGCTAATTTTTAAACGCTTTCGCACTCATTGGAAATTTACTTTTTTGGCCGCTTTGATTGGTTACTCCACTCATGGTCTGTTGGACGCCTGTACTACTTATGGCACAGTTTTATTTTGGCCATTTTCTGATACTAGGGTAAGTTGGGATATCGTATCTATTGTTGATCCCTTTATAACCATCCCCCTGGCTTTAGGAGTATTCGCGGCTTTGGTCTTTGATCAAAGAAAGCCTGTCCTTATAGCTTTAGCGCTAATTAGTTTATTTATGCTATTCAATATAGGACAACATTATCGAGCAATGACAGCGGTTCGTGACGAACTCGCCCAATTAGGAGTAAGTTCAGAGAGAGCACGAGTATTTCCCATGTTACTCAGCTCCACCCAGTGGAGAGGAATTGCATTAAATAAAAATCGTTTGTATCTCATGAATGTTTCAACCCCACTTTTAAAAGAATCGAGAAGCCAACTGATGGCAAGTTATCCTGCTTTTTCTTATCAATACTTACCTGAATATGTAAAAAACTCATCTTCATTAATGAGGGATTTTATTATTTTTAACTGGTTTACCGACAACTATCTCGTCACCGTTAATAATAAACCGTTATTATTAGCTGATGGACGTTTTTTAGTAGACAACAATGCAACGATAGCCTTATGGAGTATGCTGTTTTTAGCGAATCAACCACACGTGAAGGAGTTTCATTTTTTGCGCATTGCCAATTACAAACACAATTCTTGATGATCATGAACCTTTTAAAATTGATAAACGGCTAATCAAAAGAATTTGTTTAAAACATAGGATCAGATATAATTTCAAAAATGTTCTGGAATATCCAAGAACCTGTCCTTTAACTAAGAACGATTACCACTTATCAACTCTGTAACCTTATGTTTCATATTGCCCTTTACCAACCTGAAATCCCTCCAAATACAGGAAACATCATTCGGTTATGTGCCAACACTGGGGCAAAATTGCATTTAATCCATCCTCTTGGATTTTCACTACAAGAAAAAGCCCTGCGACGTGCTGGCCTGGATTATCATGAATGGGCCTCAATTTCCCAATATGAGAATTGGGAAAACTTTATTCAACAACACCATCAAAAAACTATCTACACGCTTAGCGCTCGAGCGACACAATGTTACTCAACGGTTCAATATACCGCAGATGACCTTTTTTTATTCGGTCCAGAGTCCAGAGGATTGCCTCAAGAAATTTTACAGAAATACACGTCGCTCTCTATCCCTATGCGTGAAAACAATCGAAGTTTAAATCTCTCGAACGCTGTTGCGGTCATTTTGTATGAAGCTTGGAGGCAATTGGATTTTAACAAATAACAGAAGATTCATCATATACTCTGCTCATTCCATGCATTTCTCAAGGCGTTTCGAAAGCGAGCACCTGTTTAAAATACAGTTACCCGCACCCATAACTTTTTCACATATTCATACTTGGAGACGAAGGATAGTTTTTTTTCAGATTTTCTTCTCTGGTATTGAGCTCTTGCTCTTTACAATCCACGCATTGACCACAACAACAGCGGATGGTTCGAGAGGCAACTAAAGGAGTTGTTCCTCCTGCCCCCATTCCTAAACAATAAGCGAAGTACCAAGGTATCGGTGTGAAACAGGAAACGAGAATCCCACCAATTAAACCGAAAGTACAACCGCACCCGATGGCCAGTCGTTCTTCCTTAGTGATGCATGACTTTTTAAGTGGAACATCCCAGGTTTTTCTTATGTCATTTTTTTGAGCTGTAACAACGTTTTTAAGTTCCGCAATTGCGTGTTCTTCCTCGCGACGCTTTTGGCGAGCAATTTCAGCTTCTTTATGTTGTAGATAACTTATAAATTGGGCATGTATTTGCAAGTAGGTTCCTTTATATTCTTTATCACATATTTTAACGTAGATTTGCTTTGGATAATTAGAAACCAGCTTTTTGAAAGTTGAATTAGTCATAGCGAGATGATTCAGCGACTTCACATCAAGAAAAAAAAATATCAGGTACATTACGTCATTAGGAACCTGAGAAAAGTTTCCTGTAGTTGTAGCAATTTTCTGTACTTCTTTTTTTTTAAACACAACTCCTCCACTAAAACGATTAAAAAATGGAATGTCGTACTCCTGCTCCGCTGATATTATCCAATACTATCGAATATTCAAGAAGTTATTTCATATCGTTCCTATATCACCTGATTCTGTAATGAACGCTGAGTTTATTATCCCTGAAAAAAACGAGTGAACGCATATTCTATAAATTGAAATCACATTCATTTTCATTGACAATAAAACCAAGGATCTGTATATTCATTAAATGAATAATAAATGGATTCAAATTCAAATGAGCCGATTTTCAAACCTATTCTTATTAGCAATATGTATTTCTTTATCTTCCTGCAAAACAAAAGATAGCGAGAATAGCCTGCATTTTGCCACGTCAGCAGAATATCCACCTTTTGAATATAGCGACCATGGAAATATAAAGGGATTTGATATTGATTTGGCGAAACTTATTGCTAAAGAGCTTGGGAAAAAAGCTGTTTTTGACAACATGCAATTCAGCACTGTTCTTCCTGCAATTAGTTCTGGGCAAGATGATGTTGCCATAGCTACAATCACGATTACAGATGCGAGAAAAGTCAATTTTGATTTCTCTGACCCCTATTACTTTGAAGGAATGGCCTCGGTATATCATTCCAGTCAACCGATCACCACACCCAGTCAACTTACAGGAAAAAAAGTAGCAGTACAGCTTGGTAGTACGATGGAGATATGGCTACGAGATAATTACCCTCAGGTGGATCTCACCACATTTGATAATAACAACCAAGCGATTGAAGCTTTACTTGCACATCATGTTGATGCCGTGTTACTGGATGGTGCCCAAGGGCAAATCTATAGCAAAAAACATTCGGAACTCTCTTCTTCGCTTATTGCTAAAGCAGATTATGGATACGCATTGGCACTGAAAAAAGGTTCCCCATTGACGTCAAAGATTAATAAAGCCCTGCAAAAACTGCAAGCCAGTGGAGCAATTCAAAAACTAGAAAAAATCTGGTTCAAGGATTCATTATGAACATGAACAGAAACCATGTTCTGATTTAATTTAGGAGGTTCAACATGTCCCTTTACACCCCAGTTAAAAACACGCTTGTTGAAGAAACTCATTCTCAACCGATTAGTGAAGTAACCACCAACACCTTCGTGATCAATTTACAACAGGCAATATTTGATCTTGAGGCCGGTACCTATCAAGAGAAAGGACCTAACCCAGGACCATCAGAGGTAAAGAAGACCTCCTCTCCCGCAAAAATCAAGCACTTTCTTACCGGAACCGAACTAAGTACAGAAGAGTTAAAGCATGTCTTAGAGAAAGCAAAGGCCCTGAAGCAAACCCCCTCGTTCTACAGTCAGGCTCTGGCTCATCAAAGCCTGGCCATGATTTTTGAAAAACCTTCTTTTCGAACCCGCCTAAGTTTTGCAATGGCAATTCAAAGTATGGGTGGCATAGCCATTGAAAGTGTAAGCACTACGAGAAAGCAGGAAACCCCAGCGGATATGGCTAGAGTGCTAAATGGTTATGCAAATTTTGTTATGGTAAGAACTCATGCAGATGAACTATTACAAGAAATGGCCACTTATGCAACAGTTCCTGTAATCAATGGCCTATCCGCCTTACATCATCCGTGTCAGATTTTAGCGGATTTATTAAGTCTATGGGAGCAATTTGGCTCGTTGGAAGGACTGACTGTTGCATATATTGGTGATGGAAATAATATTTTGCATAGCTTGATGCTGCTTGCGCCGCAATTAGGAATAACAATTCATTACTGTTGCCCTGCATCCCATCAACCTAATGCTTCAATTGTCCAAGAGGCGCAGGACATTATGCCAGATAAGATTTATCATTTTTCTAAACCTGAAGATGCGGTTAAAAATGCCCATGCGGTATACACTGACGTATGGACTAGCATGGGTTTTGAAGAGCAGAAAAATCATGAAGCGTTTCAGGGATTCCAGGTCAATGAAAACTTAATGTCCTATGCAAAACCAGAAGCCGTATTTATGCATTGTATGCCCATGGAACGAGGAAAAGAAGTATCCGAAACCTTGCCTGACAGCCCCGCTTCAATCATCTTCACTCAAAGTGAAAACAGAATGCATGTTCAGAAAGCGTTACTTTTATTCTTAAATCGATAAATAGTTCTGGATCAGTTATGGCTAAAAACCTTCTGCAGGTGCAGCCTCTGATCCACCTGTTAACGAATTCAATCTGGTGCATCTCTTATTGTGTCTCTAAAAAAAGACATTCATACAAACCATGATTTATTCAGTACAGTCCTTCGTTGTAAATCCGTACAGCATTTTATATAGTAATACAGGATTATCAGTGATAGGCTTAGTACTACATTTGCTTCGTTTGCTTATCATGTCACCATTGAGTTTGTGCTGAAATGCCAGATAAGCTCAAAACAAACTCACCTCAAATTGCCTTTTATTTGAAAATAGTTAAAACCAAAGCCATAAATTAATATTCGTTCAATATCCGGAGAATTTAAATGCCTGGCCCTTATAATACCCAAATCATACTGAATGTGTTGCGCTCCTTGACACAACTTGTATCCCAACACCCAGAATTGTTAAAAACTTCTGGAGTTTTTCGAGTTGCAGGAGCAAAGGAAGAAACAGAAAAGTTACTTGAGCAACTGATTAGCGAACAATTTCATGGGGCTATTCTAAGTAACTATGTGATGAAAGAGAATAAAGTAAATAGTGAGCATCTGCATAATAGTTTAGGAATGATTCCCGCTGTTCTTAAAAACCGTTCCTTACTCGATTCAAAAGATACTCTGCTGATCAATTTCTCTAAAAATTTAAAGTTATTACTGGGTTTTCAACTAAAAAAAGATATTACAAAAGCAGCCAATCAATTACTCGATGAGTTCATTTGTAACCTGTTACTTTCAAATCGAATCGATCATCAGCGTGTAGGAGAAATTATTTATCATTACTGCTATTTAATGCATCAGGCTGGCACATTCCAAGAGACTAATCGTATGACGTTCCATAATCTCGCTATTATTATGGCTCCCCGATTGACTCAAGATTTAGATCTCTTTCCAGCAACAGATCTTTTGGGTTTGAGCGGTTTTTTAAGTCAATTGACTCCGGTATTGGAAAATTACATCAGCGATGACCAGTGGAATAAAGATTTTAAAGAACGTCATGCTGATAAACTGGAGCATTTAGCAAATACAAGCCATGCAATACGCGAAAAATTGGAGCATATGAGAGAATCCTCTAAAACATTGGTACTTGTTTCTATGAAGAACTTGGTGACCCAAGCAACGAGCCTTCAAAACCAAATCAATTCGCTTGAGAAACAATTAAAAGATGATTCCCTTAAAAGAAAAGTGAAGAAAACATTAAATAAAGAACTGGAGCAGTTAAAAGAAGAGCAGACCGAACTCAACTTGAAAGTTTCTGAATTAGCCCAAAAAATTCCTACCTTGAATCGTGGCTATCAACAAATACAAGAAGAAATCGATCTCATGTCTCTCTCTGAAAATGGAGAAAAAGCAGAGAAAGATCCGCATGGGAAACAGGAACTTAGTTCCAGTCTAGTCCAATTTGGCATTTTTGAGTCGCAACACACCACGACTATACCTACGTCATTATTTCCGGTTCCTCAATCAATAGAAGCATTTAAACTACAAGGAAAGGTTGAGGACGATCAGCAAACTCATAAATCAGGAGGTCCCAATTAGACTCACCTTTATCTTCTCAAGTGTTGCTTGCGCATCGCTTGAGAGCGCTTTCTTACGGCTAAACGTCTCTCTAAGGTGTGAAGTGGTTTATTGGCCTCCCCACTGTTTTTTGTCAATTTTTCGGGCACTTATCACCCTGCACTCTCCCCTAGTTCTTTATTTTGATGAATAAATTAGATGTCTTTTTATTACTTAATAAATTCTTAATAAATTTGCTTTACTATGAGTTTGCCTTCGCAGAGGGTAGGTGAAGAATATTGAATTATTTATATTTTTATTTATTCTTCATGGTGGCCAAATTGGCATCTTCAAATATTATTTAACCAAAAGGAAAATCGTATATGCGTAAATTATTGGTATCCTGTTTGTTTGCTCTATTGTCAATGTCGTATGCAACTCTTGCTAACAGTTATGGGGTTCATGAGGATCATCCCTATGATTTTGTCGTTACCAAGGATGTTTATAAGTTTTCAGAAGTTTATCAAATTAAATCGCCCCAAAGAGAAACCTATCCTGGGTCAATAAAAAAGAGCGCATTTCGTATCCGTACAAACTATGATTTATCCAATAAAGATGGATGGCAAGCCACCGGTATTACGCGAATCATTTCTTTAGGTTCTCTATATCCTTGGGCTAAAGAAATTGATATTTATGATACTCGTGGTGTACAAATTGGTTTTATAGATGGAAATTTAGCAACGCTTGAATCTGCAAAATTCACCCTGTATGACTATGATGAGTCAGGGAAAGCTACTGAAATTGGTTATGCTTATGCAAATCCCAGCTTTGACCGATTCGTCATTTTAGAATCAACGAGCAATCCTCATCCTATTGCCGAACTCAATCGCAATTTTGGCGATAAAACCTGGAGTGTTTCAGTTCATTATCCTGAAAAAATAGATGATCGCATTGTTCGTATTTTTGCCGGATTTGTAATTGATTACGAAGATAAGTTTTTAGCAGGTCCAGATGAATCAGATGATGACGAGTTCCTTAATCAAGAGGGATCAGTAAACTAAGCTTGCAGTCACTCTCTGAGCGAGCAGGAAAATGCTCCTCAGGCTCATTTGAGCTTAGTTTTTTAAAATCGATAGGGATGTCGATTTTTTACACAATAATTTTGGCAACACATCGATGAATAATCCCTTGAAGTGAGACTTAATCGGTAGTACACAATTGCTAAAGGATGCCACTCTGTATCTCATTGTTGTTTTTTACTGTGTTTTTCATGGTGTTTTTCATCATCTGCCTCAGACTCATCTGATGTAGAACGTTCGTGTTTTTTAGATTGACTTGATACCGGCTCCGGCATCTTGCTTTTACTCTGAAAAAATTCCATCCAATTAGAATAAAATCCTGGTTTTTGTGGAGAGGTTACTTTTATCCGGACGCCTGCGCCCCACATCGATTCCATATAGCTATTATCAGAGAGCATTGCCAATTCATCTAAAGTAAAAGGGCTATTACCACCCACTTCGCCATAACTTTCGGCTTTCGTAGAAAAATGTTCCATGCAGCGCTCATAGATTATTTCATTAGGAATATCAATCCGTGAATAATGCGTTTTATTCATTGAGGCTATTTTTTCTTTAGATCGTAAAACCATTTCATACGCAGCTTTGTAATGACTGTCCAACAAATAGCTTTGGAGATGAGGTAATCCGAGGTCTTTACCAAAACAGAGCAATAAGGAATTTAAAACAAAAGGAGAACGACAACTAAAACTAAATTGTTTTGAATCTAACGGATCATTGGCAGCATGCATCGAATCCTCTACAGAATCCAATGTCATTTCCCAAAGACTTTGACAATATTTTGTTTTTACTGAAACCAACACTTCGAGTAATTGCACAAAGTTTAGTTTTTTTCCTGTTTTAAGATTTAAATCGATAGCACCTTTTTCAATGGCGTGCGCAAATGCTTCAAGCAATAATCGATGGGAATAAGAACCATGTAACAGCACACGATCAATTTGCTTATTCTCAGTAAAAAGTTGGCCGCTTGAGATGACTCGGTCTGCTATCATGCTACTGACATAACCAATAAATTTAACCACATAACCATTTTTATTCACATCACGGGAATTCTCATGCTTCAGTAAGAGCGTATCCAACATCCTTGCCTTTTTTAACGGTTGATAGGCATCTGGAGCACCTGGAATGAAGTTGCCTCTTCCTGCAATCAAGTAAGGAGGGCTATAAGTTGCTTGTGATGGAAAAGCTTGACTTTCTTGCATTAATGTTCCCAGTTCACCATCTAAATCTTTGAGATGCTCTACCACTTTCAAGGGATCATAAGCAAACCCCATTAACTGGTTGGCAATGTTTGCTATCTCCTCAGCAGACATATCTTTTAATAAAGGTTCCGGGATGTTTAAATCCTCCACCTTGACCTTTGGCGGGGGATTTTTCGGAGCTTGAATGGTAATTTGCTCCTGTTCCACCTTAAAATCTGGCTTTACCATACATTTATCAAAAAAATCAGCGCTTCTATAATTAGGATCTTGAGCTAATTTTTTTACTGCCATGGTCACAGTAATACCATTTGAATTGATCTCAGGCGAATATTT
The DNA here is from genome assembly GCF_026191115.1 of Legionella sp. PATHC035. Taxonomy (NCBI): domain Bacteria; kingdom Pseudomonadati; phylum Pseudomonadota; class Gammaproteobacteria; order Legionellales; family Legionellaceae; genus Legionella; species Legionella sp. PATHC035. The sequence goes on from NZ_JAPHOT010000001.1 coordinate 809,642, forward strand.
CCCATCAAAAGACATCATGACCTCGCTTTGTGTAATAATCATATTAAGTATAGAATATGGTCATTTAATATGCAGATGCTCTCTCTGAGAGTTAAAAAGTATTTCCTAAGAAGAACTTAAGATGATTAATAAAGAAAAATGGGAGAAATTAGCTGAGTTCATGACGAAACTTCATATCAATGAATCCGAGCTGATTGAGAAATTTATTATTGGCAGTGGTAAAGGGGGACAGAAACTCCATAAAACTGCCTCCACGGTGTATTTGAAGCATACTCCTTCAGGATTGGAAATAAAATGCCAAGATTCAAGGAGTCGTGAAGATAATCGATATTTTGCCAGAATAAGGCTTTGTGACAAATTGCATTCGATAGTGAGTGATGAGAAAACAAAAGAACAGCAAAAAATGGAACAATTAAAACGTCAAAAGAAAAGACGTTCAAGACGAGCGAAACAAAAAATTTTAGATGAAAAATCCAGGCAAAGTGAAACGAAAATGCTGAGGAAAAAACCGGATTCCCATGAATAAAATGATTTATGAAATGAGAAAAACGAAAATAATAAAAGGACTACCATTTAATTTGATAATACTCCCCTTCTATGAGCTGGGTAGTCGGTTTTTCTATTCCCTTTGAAATTTCATGACTTTTAATTAAAAGCTTCAGATTCTCGTCAAGCACTTGATGTTTTTTTTCATAACTTACATGTTGCCCTTGTTTGCTTTCAAGCAGTTCTTTAAGTTTACTGTCATAGAGACCCTTTAATACAGATAAAACGTGATCATGAGCTTGGGTATCTTCTGATTTTCCTTTAAAGAAGGCAAAGCCACTTTGTGGAACAAAATTTATAGGAGTCTTGATTAGATTCTTTTTAACTTGTAGGTATAAATCATTCAGTTGAGTCATTGCAATTAAAGGATTTTCATCGAGCGTTTTCCCCAATTTTTTCTTAAATGTTTTCGGATGATTTAAAATAGAATTTGTATCAGCCCCCTGAAGAAAGGTGGTTGCAGAAGTAATATTCGGTTGAGCCCCTGCTTTTATCAATTTGACGCATAAATGATAAAATTTTTTCGATAGAGCAATATCTAACATAGTTTTTCCATTCACATCTTCTGTGTTTAAATCGACTCCTTCCTTTAAAAGATAATTAGTTAAAGCTATAAATTTGTCTTCAGCAGTTTGCCAATAGTTAAATATCTCATCAAGTGCATGATGCAATGGATTTCTCCCGGCAGGATTTCTTTTATGAAGTAACGTGGGATCTCGGGATATAATTTCGTGTATCATAGGCAAAGGAGATCGACCGATTGCTACATGCAAAATATTATTTCCATCTAAATCGACGTAGTCAATCTTTGCGCCCATCTTCAATAATAATTGCATCGATTTAAAATCCTTCCCTACCATAGCATTATGGAGAGGAGGACATAAGTTTTCATTTAGTTTATTAATCAATGTCCTATCGTGCTTCAATAGTATTTTGATCAGTTCTTCTCTGTTTTTTTCTTGAGTATGAAAAACATAATGCAAGGCGGTATATCTTCGTTCATCGGTTTTACTGGTATCAGCACCTTTTTTTAATAAATAATTAACCAGCCTTATATCCCCTCTTTGAACCGCCAACATTAACGGTGTTGACTTCTCGTTCTTTATCGGAGTATCGATGCCTATTCCAGTACCCTCTGCATCCAAAAATTGTTCGACTAAACTTCTACTTCCTACGCTGAGTGCAATATAGAACACGTCCTTACTTGCAAGAAGTTCTTTGTGTTTATTAATAATTTTTTTTAAAGCGCCTCTATCTTCCCGCACCAATACTTCATCTAAAAGATCTTTACTGATCTCTGCACCAGACTCTAATAACTTTTCAAACACATCAAGTTTATTATTCTTATAGGCTAAAAATATGGGTGAAGAACCTTTGTTATCGGGTGCATTGATTTCAATCTCATCTGTGGATGTTAAAGCAACAACCAGCTCTGGATTTCCATACTCAGCAGCATAATGGAACGCCGTTTTTCCCTGATTGTCTTTAGCGTTCAGTATTGCAAGAGCATTATTCTGGGAGACTATACCCTTTAATATTTTACCCATTATCTGCATATTTCCAGATTCCGCAGCATAATGAAGGGCCGTTTTGCCATCGTAATCTGGGATTGATAAATCGGCTTTATTAGCAATTAACTCATCGATCATTGCCATGTTGCCCATCATCACCGCTAAATGGATAGGGGCTTTACCTACATAAATTGGAGGCGCCCCCTGCTTGATGCGTTTATTTATCTGAGCTAGATCACAAGCGGATACCAGCTCTTTGATATGACCTGGATTGCTTAAATAAATTGCCCCTCGATGAAGTGGATATTTCGTTTTTATTGAATCGACACACTCTCGTGCATTGTCTTTTAGTCTTCTAATATCTAAAAACGAAAAATCTATATCTCGAATCTTCTGGTAAGAAGGACTATCAAGCATCTCCATAAACTTTTTCTTTTCTTCCAAAGTTTCACTATACCCGTATAAAGAAATACCGTTTTTATTCTGCTCAACAATCTCCACTGTATTTAAAATCGCTTCTTTAATAACGACTACTAACTGATCAGCACTGTATAAATCAAAAACATTAGGCTCATAAAAAGTGGCTGGGGGCAAACCCTGTTGCATTAAAAGAATATTTAATAAATTGTTTACGAAGGTTCTTCCATTGGCATCTTTAAAAGGATGCAATACTTCATACTGCCGAATATGCTTGGCAATAACGTACAGTTTTTCATCAAGTGTTTTTGCAGCTTTAATTTCCTTGTTATAAGATTGGGTAATAGCATCTAGAAAAACATCGACATTTTTTCTTACTGCTCGATAGAAATGGTTTGTGTTACTGTGGCCATAGGCACTCATATCTTCATATATTTTTTTGGCAAGCTCAGGTATTTTTTCGGGAGTCAAATCTTGAAGATAATCCAACTCAAAGCTTGGACCAAACGGGCCTTGTCTTCCAGGACCAAATGATGCACCACCATCGATAAGAAAAAATAGTTGGAGAAATTCCTCTATTCCTTTAATTGAAGCACGACAGGCTGGAATGCCAAATGATACAGACTCATCTGTTCTGATTTCACCGGGGCTCTTATCCTCTAACGCCTCTACTTCTCGTCCACACTTTTTATGTATTTCTTTAATTAAATCGACACTTAATTCAAATTCCTCGCCTTGTTTATAAACTTGCAGCGCAATGGAGCACAAACTCTCTAAAGCCGCATTAATCGAACCTCGTTCTCTTGATTCATAACCATGCCAACCCTTTTCCTTTGACCAAAAACGTCCATCAACCAATAATCTCCATATTTGTTCCGGTGGGTAGGATTTTAGAAAAAACAGCCCAGGCAAATTTGGCATAATTCTACTCATAAAGTGTCATTATTATTTATAATAATAGCCCAAGGTGATTCAATTATATTCAATGAATTCATATTTTATGTCATAATGCCTGGCTTTATTTGTTCATTTTTCTGGAGCAAAGTTTTAAAAAGACTAAATGCAATATAAAGAGACGAGTTGATGAGATACCGTCATGCCAGTAACCCCTCACTCCAAAGATGGTTTATTATGGTTTGAGCTACCCATATTGATTGATATAGAGTAATGCGATGAGAGATAAAGTTATCACCAACCAGAAAGTTATTTTTTCATATTCCGTGGCAAAAGATCGCTCAAAAAAACTGGCTCGTTTTTTATCGGAGAGATTTTATTCCGTAAATCAAAGCCATAACAGTACAATTCTTATCGGTTCAAGCTTAGCGCATCAGGATCACGATATTGAACATGACAAGATTCTTGATAGTTCTGGCGCATCCATCACTACTGATAAGAATGGTGTTATTAACGGTGCACGCATTGCAGTTACCGACGGCTTAGGTGGGGGAGTTGGAGATCAACAAGAAGATGAGGAGATACATAAAGTATCACTAGCAACGTGTGAAGCATTTTTGGATAGTGATGAACATGTAGAGACAGCTCTCGTCTCAATTGGCAAATTAACTTCTGCAAGAGATAGAACCAATACAGAGCGTGCGCATGCATCTATGGCAGCTTTTACTTATAAATACGAGCAAGGAAAAAAATACTCCGGTGAATTTGCAAATATTGGCGATGGATTAATTATTGTTTTAGATAAGCAATTTCATATCAAGGAAACGCTCAATGCACGCCATGTTTATCGGGGATTTAATGCATGGTCTCCATCCTCAGTACAAATGTTTGCCTCACCTACTAATAAAGATCGCGCCCTAATTCACAAAAAAATTGAGTTAACTGAAGGTGATATTGTCATTTCGATGACGGATGGCATATGGGGAGAGTTAGCCTCCCATTTAACTTCTGAAACAGAAAAGTACCGTGATATCAATATTGCTGCCCATTCATTCGAAGCCTTATTTGACCAATTAGGTGATACTTCATACCCTTCTTCATTCGAGATAGCTCAAATCATCACCAGTCACGCCATGTCCCAAAGCTTACAACGCAGACAAACCCTAGTAGAATTACTGCTTGAACTCGAAGAACAACACTTTCAAGAAAAATCGATAACAACCATCAGTGAAGTATTCGCTTACTTGGATAAAACAAGTAATCCCAAAATAGCGGATGCTTTAAAGAGCATTTTGTTCAAGCAAGGTTTAAATGATGGGATAGTTTATTTTGAAAATATCGAGATCCCACTTGCTGTAGTGATGCGCGATTTAAAAAGTCGTACTGTTGGGGATTGCGCCACAATCAATGTCGTACGAATTCCTTATCATTTAGATGAGCTCATACGATGTTTTATAAATCATCCTGAAAAGCGACACAGCTTATCGCCGCAATTTGAGACGACGATTCAATCCGAGGCAGAATTAGAGGAGGCATTTATGCGTCTTTCTCTTGAAGTCATACAATCTGAAATTGATTCCAGGCTTTCTGATGTGCATTTTCAACCGGCATTTAAAAAAGAAACGCTTGATAAGACCCATAGCCTCTTAACACACTATTTTCGATTATCTCGTCTCTTAGACCAGAAAATGGATTATCCTAAATTGTTATCTCATTTAAATGCATACCTCACTAAAGAAACATCTTTAGAAAAAAATGATATAGAATTGTTACTATCGATGCTAGACAGCAAAATTAAACCCAAAAAAGGAATTTTTCATACATTACTTGGGGAAAATCACAACAAACTCTATAAATCATTTTATAAACAAATCGAATTACAGTTTTTAAGCAATGAATCAAACAATACGCATCAATTGAATTAGTTGTAGTCCTGGCAAAGCGAGAGAGTATCTTTTAAAACTCTTCTTATCAGTAAATTAAGGTATCCATTACGGCCAAGATGGGCCAAATACACCCTTTCGGTGCACAAGGCCTAAACAGATGGGTTTCATTTTATGCAACATAAGTCAGGTTAAACATGACCCCATTCGTATAGAAATGATTTAAGCTTAAACCATCCCCCATTGTTTGATCCGGTGCACGCCCCAGGCGACTTTTACCCCAATCAGCAAATTCATAACCTACACCAACTTGCCAATTCTGATTCAATGCTTTTTGTACTCCCGCCCCCACTGTATAAGTCAATGCGGTTTGGGTATGGGATGTAAAATCGGGATTTTCTATAGCTTCAAAAATTTTGGGCTCATTGTTAAATGCATGAGCGTCATTAAAACCCACACCAATACTGCCACCCACCCAAGGCATCACGATAAATCCCATATCTGCCAATAACTTTCCTTTTAATGCAATATGAGAATGCTGGATTTTATAACTGTAGGTGTAGTTATCAAATTCTGGATCGGCATCATCCCAAATATCCCCTGAAAGACGAGCATTGGTAGTTGCAGCAACTGCGAAGCCTAATTGCCCCCAAAGCGTCGGAGTGATCGTCCGTTGCAAGCCCAAAAACACTTCAAAATCGGCAAGAGCGTTGTTGGTATCGTCAGCATCATAAGTTTTTTCAATATCAGGGGCCAAAAAAAAGGTTTGGGTCTCACCACCAGTAGGCCATACTGGACCAATACTTAATGCAGCAACGTAATTAAAACGCGAAATAGGTTCACCCATAGTTCCCGCTACGCCGCTACTACTTAAAAGGCAGGCAAATAATCCTAATAAATAAGACTGTTTTGTCATCTCAACTCCTTGTATGCTTAAAATGATTGATTGAATGCATAGTACTTTTTTATTTTTTTATGGGAACTAAACAGGTATCAACAGTTACGCCCCCTGGTATATTTGCTGGATTGTACAGTGCAAGGTTATCCCCTATATCTGCATTGTTGTCAAAAAATTCATTCAAAACAACACAAGAATGGGCGAGGTTCACAGGGAGGGGAGTTCCTACACTACCTCCAACTAATATTGCCCCTCCTCGGTTATCTTCTTCCATTGGCTTTTTCAAGGCAGTATTTCCGGTAAAAAGATTATCAAAAATTTGAGTATTCCCAGAAAACTCCACTGCAATCGCCCCACCTCCAGGTGCCATAGCGGTTACCGTAGAACTTCCGGCACTAAAAATATTGGCAACTAAGTTAAAGAAAAATAAAGGTGAAACGGCCCCTGTAGGAACTCCTATAATGGCATTATTGAGAAATTTGTTATTTGAAATTTGCGCTTGTGTCTGTATTGAAGAATTAAATATGGCATTCCCATAATTTGAGGCAAAGATTCCCCCTCCTTCCAACTGTGCCTTGTTATCGAGAAATGTCGATCCGGTTACTGCTGTTGCAATCGAATCCAAGTAAATTGCCCCACCAACACCTCCAGTATTGTTTTTAAATTCAGACTTCATAATCTTAGCATGTGACCCTGGATTAGGAAGGATTCCAAAAACATTAATAGCACCTCCCCCAAATGCAGCGGCAACATTATTCGTAAACTTGGAATTCTCAACATTTAAAAAATAAGGGGTCCCATCATCAAAAGGGATGTGAAAAAAAATAGCTCCTCCCCCAAAACCTGTAAGAGTCGTTAAATTTTGCATAAAAGTGGTATCGGAGACTGATAAATTGGTATTGATCACACCAACTGCACCCCCACTTGCATCTGGGACTGGACCATTTAGCACATTATTTTTGAATTGACTTGCTGAGATAATGACATCACCCGCATCTTTACTACGAATCGCACCACCATTGCGAAAAGCAATATTTTGTTCGAATTCGCTTGAAGTAATAGTATAAGCAGCGTCAATTAAATTTTCCAAAGCGCCTCCACTACCCCCTGGAAATAAGGCACTGTTATTAACAAATCTGGATTTTTTGATATAAATTGCAGTATCTGTATCTATTGCTGCAACAGCACCCCCACCTGAAGCCAGTACTATAAATTCTCCAGCAAGAATTTCCGATACGGTGGCATTAAGGCCATCACTGCTATTTTGCTCAAAAACCACATGATTGAGTTCAACAGTTGAGCCATAGCGTGCCAAAAGTCCCCCGCCCGCAGCATGCTCATAGTCTAAACTCTCAAGAACATTATGAGTTCCCAAAACTCCATTATCTGGACCGTTTGCATAGCCGCCTCTAATAATGAGGCCGTCAAGCGTAACATTTTTAACTCCTACGCCAGGCGGAACATCACTTCCGGCCATAAGCACATGCCACACTCTATCATTGCTACTACCAGGTACATAAGGTGTAAGACAGGTTGACGTCATATCCCCACATAAAATTGTAGGATGAAGTGTTGCATTTCTTTGTGCACGTTCCGATTCAATCCCGGAAAATCCCCCATATATTGCGGTATCACTCGGTAAATCAAAGGTTCTTAGCTTAGGGGTATTAACGCCATAAGCACCACCAACTACTCCTTGTGGAGCATATACTCGAGAAGGCTTATAAACTCCTGTCGCCAACCAAATTTCGACAGCACCTGGGTCTGCGTCAGCAGCTTCGAGTGCGGACTCTATATTATTAAATGCATTGGCCCAGTTACTTCCATTCCCATTAGTTGCTTTATTGCCGTTAACATACAATACCGTTGCACTTCCCTTAATAATATTCAAAATCTCTGGAGCATTGGGTTGATAACATTGTAAGCGATTGCCTTGATTACATACGACTGGACCTCCAGATATGCTGCCTGATAAGTCACTGCCATTCACTTGCAACGTCAAGGTACATGATTGTTTAGAGCGTAATGTAAAAGGATTATTGCAATTTCCTGAACCTGAGGTGATCTGATTGATACCGACAATAGAATTCATGATCAGGGTATGTGCTTTTTTTGATTGGTTGGTAATGGTGTATTTCACTAAAGCAGTACCTGTTGGACTCACAGTCAACTTAGGGGGAAAATTTACATCCGATGTAAACGTCCATAAAGGGCTAACAATCGATGCTGAATTGACAGAATCAGTACCGGCAATGGCGCTACAATTTAAAATATTTAACAATAAAATGAAATAAAGAGGATATCTTTTCAATTAATGCTCCTTGCACCAAAAAGTTATCAATTGTAAAAAAGAGTGGTTGCATTAAAGAATGGTCGGTGGTTGTTGTAACACCCATGCTCGTAAGACAGCTTGCAGCATCTAAGCATAAAATTTTATAAATATCAATAAACTAACTTGGATATGTTTTTATGAAATTCATAGCAAAAAGTTGCTATTATTTTAAATTAAGATGGAAATCTTCAGCCACATCACGAGGAGAAAAACCCTCTCTATATTTAAAATGTTCACAAATGTGGATCACAATAATATATGTTCCTTGTTTGGTTTTTTCTAAAATCCAGGTATGCGTTAAATCCGCGATGAGTTGTTGACTGTAAGCTGCCGGAGATTGCCAAATTCGTGCATACCAAACTCCTTTAGTACTCAAAGTAATTTCATCGTCTTGAGCTTCGCTTTGAATAAGCTCACATTCAAATTTTTGATCGAAATAGATGAGTTTGCCAATCTGGTGATCAGCAAAACCGGCAATCCCCTTAAAAACGATATCACTGCCACGCAAAGTAATAATTAAATTTTCTGGATCAACGAACGGTAAAAAATCGGAGATTGGCGCCCTTGAAGCATTTAAATGATTAAATTGTTCAACAACTTTAAACGCCTCTTTTTCATCATGTTTTGCTTTATTCATCAATTCATCACCTTTTTTGGTTTTATTGTAGAACAGTCATATAAAAAATCCATCATCTAATGAACATGAACGGCAGTAAAAACTTTCCTAGAACAAAGAATCAAATTGAGAAACTATAAAAGGTGGGGTTGGATTTTGCCACCCTCACGGTTCCTGACCCGGTTGCTTATGGCGATGCAACCTATCTTACTTCATATTTCTACTTAAGCTGCAAAGCCATATTTGGGAGAGATAGGTATGCTCCCATATGACGATCAAAGGCTCCTATCACATTTATCAGCATCAAGTTACTACGAATAGGATTGCTCAAGAGCTAACTCATAAGGGCTTTTGGAGCCTGCAACGGGATGACAGTCATTTCGACAATGGTAATTTATTTACAAAGCCCAGCGAGTGTATCTTGGGCTATCTTTTTTGAGGACAGTTAAACCTGTCCTCATTTTTTTATCATGAATTACGTATTACATCTTATGTGCGATATCTAAAATCATATAAGCACCCGCTGTCGACAATGACTTGTGAACCAGTCGACAATTGAATCCTTTAAAAAAGGCGCTGATACCATGATTCTTATAGATTTGTGATGCGACCTCCCCTATGGTTTGTTTGGTTTGATTCGTACAAGCCTGTTGGTTGCTCTTAATCACATCAAGGGGTGTCGTTGCAAAAGTTACCGGTGCTGAGGCAGCGGTTGCCCAAAAAATCGTTGACAGGAACGTTTGTTTTTCACGCCTGGTTTTAATTGCATTGTACGTCATGAATAAATAAAACCAGCTTGGGAAGGCTTTTCCTTGGGTAGCGCCACCTCCGACAAAAAAACCGGATAATCCTCTTTGTTGATAAATACTCTTCATTGCTTGAATTGGAGTTACTGGTTTATTCTGGCTCGCGATCGTTTTCATTTGTACTGTTTTAATATTCTCAAGCGGACTCACAACCAGAGTATCAAAAGTACTCGCAATGGAGGCTTTAACTAGACTTCCAACCACCATAGGAAATTGCAATTTATCAACTTCCTTTGGCATATGACTAATCAGGAGAGGTCGATAGATTACTTTTCCCTGTTGACGAACAACACAAGATAAAAAACCTGTGGAAAAATGATTTAAATTTGCTCCTAAAAATTGTTTCGTGACTGAATAAGGACTTTGAGAAAGATTGGTTTGAATTGCAACTTTTAATCGTTCCGCTGGATGCCCTATTAACGTCGTAAATCCTGTATAACTCATACTGAAAGCATAAGCATCCCAAAGCGTCTTTTTTTCTTTTTTTTCTTGCCCCATAAAACACCCTTCCACCAACAAAAAGGCGCAAATAATAACACATAGATCATTTTAGAGGCATATAATTTTTCGCTTCCCCAATTTAACAGGTCAATAGAAACTATTTTATTCCCTTTAATTCACTCTTTGAAAAATATAAATGTGGTAAATTCGGATGACATTATTTAGTATTGTTTCCCTGTTGAAAATTAAATTTATAAGAAACAACCTTTGTAAAAAAATACGTTTCATAAATAAGAATATTTTCAATGTGATTTCTTATTTTGAGTTTATTACTACTAAAAAAGGACATTAGAGTAAAATGAATCAATTCATAATGGCAAATACTTTATTTTTGATGTTGAATCAGGCCATTGCAGGTAATCCTATTCTTCATTCTTTAGATAAACCGTTCCCAACACAAATTTCCACTCTGGGTGGCAGTGTGACGGCTACGTATACTTTTACGAATAATCTTCCCTTTGCATTTAAAAAACCATTTCAGGTGACACCAATGCTTTGCGCCTCTGCAACACAAGAATGCACTGCTCGTGAAGCCGAATTTAAATACCAGGATCAATGCACTGGTAAAAAATTACAGCCTAAAGAAAGCTGTACCTACAGCATTACTTTAACGCCCAATAGCATTGGCCGGAAAACCGTAATGGTAGCATACAGTGGGTATGACAATAATGTGGTGCACGTTCAACCTGCTTTAACAACCCTTGCTACAAACGGTCCTGCCGGTCTTCTGGGCACCTCCAACTATCCCTCAGCACAACCTTTGCCAAGCCAAGGATTTGCAAATACAAACTATACAGTAACCTTTACGTTTACCAATTATGATGCATCTACAGTCAGTTTTACTCAGAACATCACTCAAAATAACAATCCAAACCACCCCAATTTCTTAATAACGAGCAACAGTTGCATTCCCTCAGGCACAACTGGAACTTTGGCAAGTGGCGGGCAATGCAGTATTACGGGTATTTTCAATGCACCAACTAATGGCTCATTTACCCTAGCAGCTCAATTAATTGGTAACCTTAGTTCCAATACACTCAGTACATCAACCAACATCCAATCCGTTTCATTTAATCAACTCATCGGTGTTGATTATAATCCTAACCACTACACCAATAACTATCCCTTTAATTTTCATGATGTTTTTTATACTGGGACGCTCAATAACCCTGCAGCAACTAATGTGTATGCAGAGCTACAACAATTGCAAAATGCAGGATTTACCACCGTGCGCTCCTATCAAACAGAGCCTTATAGTTGGATAGATATTATTAATCAAGCCAATGCTTTAGGGATGAAAGTCATTTATGAGGCAGTGATCCCGCAACTCCCTAGCGACACCAATTACCCAGGATGTCCATTAGGCGCTCAAAATTATATTCCCTGTGCACAAGCCACATTAAATGCGGTTATTCAAGCAGTTACTCCTGCCGTGTTCAACAACACAGTTATTCTTGTTTTTGCTGGCCATGAAAATTATTGTAATGCGGGCAATACCGTTCCACCATGCACGGGGACTTCCAATGTGACTTATTTGACCACCGCGGTGTCGACTTTGCAAACGACACTGGCCGCACAAGGAGTGACAACTCCGGTAGGTTCCGCAGTTCTCAGTGGAAGTTTAGTTACCCCGAGCCCGGCAATTTCAGCGGATATGCAAACACTGATTAACTCTTATTCGCCAAATGCGCCTTTGGCCTTCGACCCATATCCCTTTCAATTCGGGGTATCCCCAGCAACCGCTGCGGTATGGACGCCACCTTTAAGTTCAACAGTCCAACCCACTAATTCACTCGCGTGGGATTACATCCAGGTCGTCGGTTCAACAACACCTCCAGCTTTACCGGCAGCTAATCCTCAACCATTTTACACTGCTGGTCGAGTCTTATTGTCAGCAGAGACAGGATGGGCAACAGCAGGAACTACCACGGGATATGCATGTAATTCCCCAGGCCCATGTGCTCCGTCCGTGGCTAATGCGTCTGCCTATTTCCAAACGCTTTATCAACTCGGTACCAGTAATTTTCTACAAACATCCGGATATAATATAGGTGTTCTTGCATTTGAGGCCTATGATGAACCAGCAAAAGCAGGTCCTACAGCAGAGCAAAATTATGGTCTTTTTGACTCAAGTTGTAATCAAAAAGGTCCAGGACTGGTTCCCAACAATACGATAGTGTCTGCTACGGGATGTCAGGGATTTACTAACGGTACTCTACTCTCCATTTTTGGGACTACCCCTCCGACTCAAGCCTCATTTACGGTGCAAATTACCTATCCATCAGGACAACATCCAACAATAAAGGCGACGATACCGGCTAATTCTGGCCTATCGCCCAATATCAGTTCGGTAACTCCATGGCCGCAATTCCTGGTTTATCAAGGGGCTCAAATTACAGTTTCTTCAGCGACAAGTGGACAATCATGTACCACTACAGCCACCGCCGTTACTGCATCCCCATCTTCAATTACTTTTGGGCCAGTGACCTGTCAAAATCCTCCTCCCAGCAGCATGGGGTGTTTTGGCTTAGGTTGCCAACTATCGAATCCTTTTTAAGATAGGGGTTTGAGAATTTAAAACATTTAATTTAGGAAAAACATTTGAAAAGTGTCGGGCCAAGGCCCGACTCACCCTTCATGACAACACCCCACCAATAAGCACCAAACTTAATAATTTATTCATTTAATAGGCATATCACTCAAATCGCTTCGTGTGCTCGCCCATTATTTCTTACGCAAACAAGATGATCAAGTACAGTACATTGTGATTACAAACTTGACCAAGTAGTGCAAAATGATGTATTATTGTTCCACTTGATTAAATAACAAGCATTTATAAGTGAGATGACAACATGCAAATGAAACTTTTTAAACAACAACCTTTTCCTAAAACCAGCCTAGAAGCTTTTGATATATTAAGCTCCACGGATGATTTAGCTGAGATAAAGAGTATTTTTTTTAATTTTATGCAATTAGTTAATATTAGGAATAGTGTTTTGACTTCTCATGCTCTTCCAAACTCAAAAGTATCCAATAATCAAGCATTTATCATGGATTTAGAGACTCGCATCAATAGACTGCAAAGAGCTGTGGCCGAAGATAAACCTTATCCATCTTTATATGGCGACGTTTGTAAAGTAAAAGAAGGTCTGGGAGTAATTTTAGGATATTATCAATCTGAGATTAAAAAAGGTCAGCCAATTGTAAGAAGGTTCCTGAGAGATGCTCAAAGTAGTTCCAGCCAAATTACAGCTTTAGCCTCTGAAGTTGCCAGAAATGAGCACCCTAACCTTGATAAAATTGACTCAAGGATGCTAACCAAATACACAATTAACTATTGTGCAACGGATATTATGCAAGATGATGTCGCAACGATTGCAGAGATTGTTCAAAAACCTTATTTAGCTGATCATAGCGATGATCCAAAATTTTCCTATGTTTAGTACCCGGTAATCATTGAGAAGTATCAAAATATTTTTTTGGTGCTTCTTAAACCAAGGAAGGTTTTGTTTCTTTCATTAAGTTTTTCGTAACGCAGCCAGGTACAAATTGAGTATGCTTAAAAAAAATTTGCTATTTTTTCTTTGTGTCACACTCTTCTTTCCCTTAAAGTTTGCCAACGCAACTCCAGAAGCAGTAAAACAAAAAATTAACCAAACAGTGACTGTATTTATGCAGCATCAACATGTCCCTGGATTAGCATTAGCTGTACTCAAAGACGGTAAACCGTTTCTTATCAAAGGATATGGCTATGCCAATATCGAAACTAAAGATCCGGTTAACACCAAGACCTTATTTGGTATCGGATCCGTTTCCAAAGTGATCACTGCTTTTGCGCTGATGACTTTAGTGCAGGAAGGGAAAGTGGATCTAAATCATTCCGTCTTGGACTATGTACCCAAAGCACCACAGAAGTGGCGCCGTGTCACCATACGACAATTACTGTCACACTCTAGCGGTATTCCCCAGCATCGTGGCCCCCACCTCCCCTGGATTAAAGTTTGGAACAACCTGGCTAAAAAGCCCATGCAGTTTCAACCGGGATCAGCAATTACCTATAATAATTTTGCCTTTGCTGTATTAGGGCGGGTCATTGAAAATGTAAGCCATCAAACGTTAATCAATTACTTATCCAATATACTTTTTAACCCTTTGGGAATGAACGACACCGGCTTGCCTAATGCACTCTTTCCTCCAAATTTAGCAACCGGATATCAAGCAGAAGCTGGCAAAATGATTCCTAGCCCCAATCAAAAACCATGGCAACAAATGGGAGGTTCGGGTGGTATCGTATCGAACATCAGTGATATGGCAAAATGGGACAATGCAATGTCTGCGGGAAAAATATTAACCCCAGCGGCCTATCGCCAAATGTGGACACCCATTTTTTTGAACGATGGTCAACCTGCCGGTCATAAAAATTGGGCTTGGTCTCTAGGATGGCAAATTGCCTCTATTGATGGCAAACGGATTGCTTTTAAAAATGGATCGATAAGAGGATATAGCAGTTGGATAGAGCGTCATCTTGATGATAAGGTAAGTATTATCATTCTCACCAATACCAATCATGTCCCTCTGAGACGCCTGGCTAAGCGCATCTTTATTCAGGTGATGAATGGTTCAAAATAAGTTCTACCTAAAGCTTCATGTCAAGGAGTGCGAGAGCAACTAAAAAGTTTTGCCTCCAAATCCGTAGTGCCTACTCGGTGTTTTAATATCATTCATTTTTTTCAATTCAGTCAGTTGTTGTATTGCCTGCGTTCTTTGTAAACTGTAATCAATCGTCGTATAACGTAGATGATTTGCTGCCCCTACTTTCAATAATTGTGCGTCACAAAAATTTAAATTCGGCATAATATCACCATGAAACGTGATTTTTTTATCTACAGAGGCACTACTCAATTGCTCCTCTGCCATTTCTCTGGTGCATTTTATGGCGCAGATAATGGAGCAGGGCAATACTTGAAAAGCGATTGCTTCATAGGCATGAAGTGGCCAACCCGCACTCAGCGTCATTGAGGACTTAAAAAAATCATTAATATTCCTTGTTTGTACCGTTTGCAGTTCATTTAAATCAACCACAATTTCTTTATTGTCAGTTGGAGTATCTTGCGTTCGTAACAAAAGGACTTCTCCATCCCCTGATCCAACATATTCTATTTGGGTAAAATCTGGTAGCGCAATGGCATAGATATAAGTCTCTTCATTATTGAGCGGAAAAATAGCTGCGCTTTCAATTTTGGTACTCATACAAATGCATACCACAGGATCAGCATCAACCGCTTTATCATCAATTCCTCGATCATTAATGTATCCTCGAGACTTGATGGCCTCTTTCCACCAATCGTTACCATAAGCTTTGATTCTTGGAACAAAACCTTCTTGAAAAATGAGCTCAGGTGGTCTGCTGTCTGAACGGAAGTAAATTCGTCCATGCACCTCAGAAGGTGCGCTTTTCTTATGCAATATCTCAGTAAATAACATGATGTTTCCTATGCTAAAATAATTACTTTATCTTTTCATGATTTCAAAATATGTAAGGTATTACTACCCTATATTGATAGATGCAATATATGTTTACTTATTGAATAAAAAAATCTCTTAGCTACAATAGTCTTTTTTTTCAGGCAATCATCATGGGATTTTATTTTAATACCTTTAGACAGCAACAAGGCGATGCAGCTTACAACCAACAACAATATGAAGAGGCATATAAGCATTATTCAGAAGCATTAAAAACTTTGCAATTACATGCTGCTTCTAATAGTTCTCGACATAACGATTTTTATGATGCTTTAGTTTATGTACTCTCGGAAATAGTGCATACCAAACTGATGATCATACGTCGTGAGACCGACAATTTGAACTTAGACGCTGTCGCTCGTTATTGGGATGATATTCCTAGTATGGTGCATGAAATGGAATTGATTTATAAAGAACATGTTATAGGACTATCTCAGTCCAATAGTAATAAAGAACAAGTAGTCATGCGCGTTAATGCATTGCTTGCAACAGTTTGCGAGGAAGTTAGTGATGCGTTAGTCGATCAACTCGATGAAAAAGAGCAAACAACGCTTATTGAATCCCAAGATGCACTATCAAAAGCGGTTCAGTGGATGAATAGAGCGATTGAGTTTCAGATAAAAAAAGAAGGACATCCTAACCTGCCCAGTAGTTTAGGCTATTTGAACTTACTTGAACGTCAATATAAAAAAACCGGAAATAGAGATAGCCTTCACATGATGTCCGAATTTATTGATAAGCAGAAACTCTTGGAGTTGACGATTGCATCAGCCCTGGAGAAACTCGAGCTACTTAGTTACGTTATAAGAATAGCTCTTGTTAATGGCCAGAATGTCGATGCCCTGGCCCTCGAGTGTCAAACCCTTTATACCAAACTTGATGAGGAAGAAAAAGAAAATGACATTTTGGATGACTTGCGTGCTTTAATTCAATTAATCCCTCAAGAGGAAGAGGAAGAGGAAGAGGAAAACGAATATGATGATCAATCGAATTCCTCTGAGAATGAAGAGACAAGCATGGATCAATCACTGGGTGATTTAAGCATAGACGGATTTAACACGGAAGATTCTTTTACAGACCTCGCAAGTGATATGCTTGTTGACTCTCAGCCTCATCAGACTCAGGGTATCCCTCCTTCTTTATCAACCAACTTGGGATCTTTACATCCAGTAATGATGCAAAATGATTCAACAAGCCAGGTCAGTGTGACTCAACCCTCTGGTCTCGTCGTACAACAGGGATTTTTTGCTTCTTCTTCATATCCCTCTCAACAAGTAGGGGATGAAATGCCTCAGAGCCGCGCCCTGCAATTGGCATTAAAAAAAATAGTCACTCACTCGAACCAATCGAGATTTTTAGCAAACCTAGTGTCTCTTATAGCAGATTTCTTTTGTAGATTTAAGGCTGATGGAATTCAAAAACAAAATGCGATTGTATTAGCTTTCGATCTCTATCAACACGTCATTAAAATAGATCCTGAGCATCATAGGGCTATTGAAAAATTAAAGGAATTATCCACCAACCACCAACCCTTGATTGGTTCATATCAGCACTTCAGTAATCCTCCAAGCCCTTTACCCACATCGCTCCAATTACCAGGAGCAAAAATTCGTTTTTATCAGGCGATAGAAGAATTAACCATTCAACTAGAATGCCTTTTAATGAATGATAAAGATAAAATTGAAGAAGCAATAAACAACTTGATCCACTTTATCGGAGAAAAATTAACCAGTGGAGTAATAACCAGAGTGCCAAGTCCGGAAATAAAAGAGCTTCTTATACAAACTTATTACGAGGAGCTTCAAGAATCAGCACCTAATACTATGAATCTGAAGAGGATTCGCTAGTTATTAAAACTTTATGCTCAAAACTGGAACACATCGAATTAGGTATTATGGCTGTAAGCGATGACTCTATCTTTGCCTGCCAGTTTTGCAGCATAGAGTGCAAGATCCGCAGCCTTTATTATTTCATCAATAGAAGCACCATGTTTAAGTGCTTCTGCAACACCGATTGAAATAGTAATGTGATTCAACGGCGTGCCTTTGAAGTAAATTGATATGTTTTTTATCTTTTCACGAAGCTCTTCCATTTTAATCACCGCATTGTTTAAGGTGGTGTTCAACAAGACGATAACAAACTCTTCTCCACCGAAACGTACGGAAACGTCACTTTCACGGAAACTGTCTAGTAATAACTTTCCTATGGCTTTGAGTATCTCATCTCCCGCTAAATGACTGTAAGTATCGTTAAATTTCTTGAAGTTATCGATATCCAACATCGCTACGCATAATGTCCTTTTTTCCCGGGCAATACGGATTAATTCCCGTGACAAAATGTCATTTAAATAACGTCGATTGTATAAATTGGTTAATGGATCATGTAATGACAACTCGCTCAATGATACGCGCAAGTTAATATTGGCAATGGCAAGCTTAACAATATTTCCAAAGGAATTGGCCATGTCTTGTTGATGTCGTGTTAATTTTCTGTCTTTTGGTGCAATGAGATGGATAACGCCGATCAACTCATTTTGTACCATAAGCGGTAACGCCATATATCCCCCTTGAGGGGGCGTATTATAATGGGCACAAGGTACTGATTTATTGGGATCATCTACTACATTAGTGGCTGCCTCACGGATTGAAAAGCAATCCATAGGCAGGAATATATCAGGTAATAATGGTTCTTTCCCCCACTGAACTACTGTTTCCATTTGCTTGATCGTTTGATTGTAAATTGATAACCCCCCACTTAGGTCAGGAAATAAATCTTGAGCAATTAAATGGATTCGTGGGTAAGCTTCTTCTGCGGTTATGCAAATTTGTAGTGAGCGGTTCAATTTATTTAATAAACTCTCATCATGCTCTAGCAGCTTCAATTCATTTAACATTTCCATCGTTTTTTCATTTAACTGTCGCATTTTTTCTTCATTTTGTATGCGATCACTTACATCCTTCATTTGCATAATAAAATTAATTGGCTCTCCCTGTTCATCACGGATTAGACTCGAGCTGACCATCCCCCAGATAATACTTCCGTCCTTTCGAATATAACGTTTTTCCATATGTGAAATACGCAATTCACCATGAAGAAGTTTATTCATGGCATCTTGAGTCATCAATCTATCATCAGGATAGGTGATTTCCAGCATACTTTTGTTTCGTAACTCTTCGTCACTGTAACCCAAGGTTTCTTGCAGCGTACGATTCGCATGAATACATTTTCCTTCGGGTGAAATAATGGCCATGCCGATAGGTGCATTTTCGATGGTATTGCGAAAACTCTCTTCACTACGTTTTAAATCGGACAAAAGATTTGAACTGTATATTTCCAGATAAAGTGATTTTAATAAAAATTGACTTAATTGTGCTGTTGCATAAATGAGCGTAATCACAAAAAGCAAGATCGCTAAAAGTAAAATCACTGACAGTGAGGGGACAATGGATACCGACAAAAAAATCAAGAGCACCCAAAGTGGTATCATAAATGCCATGTATGCGTTATGCATGGTTAGGAGCTTTGCCGCTGGTGCTCCAAGAAGTCCAATGAGATAAACAAAAATCGCCATGCGATGCAGCGGATCATCAACATAGATAAATAAGGCTCCTCCTAAAGACCATAACACTCCCGACTGAAAATTATTCACTATAAAATACTTTTTCCAAAAGGCTGGTTTAAATAAACCATCCTGCCTTTTTCGACGATGATATTGATATAGAAATAAACTTCTCGATACGTGATTAAAGAGGAACATCACCAAGACCCATATCACAATTAGATGCTTGTTATTCACTTGCTGCCAAATAATTGCAGCAAAAAAAAGGGTTGCAAAAAAATCTGCAATAATTAAAACATAAAATTTATTGTAGGACGCAGCTATAAGCTTATTCTCTATTTGATCGCTGTTAACGCCCGGGAAGTCCATATTGCCCTTAAGTATTTATCAATTAATAAGATAATAGTATTTATTTACAAAATATCCAAAAATATCCACGAGCTTTCTTTACAATTTTGATATAAAATTGACGATTATGAAATAATACCTTATTTTAAAAAAGGCAGAATATTCGTTCTCAGGTAGGTACAGCAATTTATTATCCATATTACAAGGAGCGTCCAATGCTAATCAAATTGATGCTTGGAGTTCGTCAATTTCAAGACGAATCGTTTAAACAAATGCAGGATATTTTTCAGCGATTAAGTTCAGGACAAGACCCTGAAATCCTATTTATTACCTGTTCTGATTCACGCCTGTTGCCAAATCTTTTAACACAAACGCAACCTGGTGATTTATTTTTCATCCGCAATGTGGGCAATATTATTCCACCCGCTCATGTTCCTTCAAGCGAAGCAGCCGCTCTGATGTTTGCCCTAAATGAGCTTCATAGCATCAAAGACATTATTATTTGTGGCCACTCTCATTGTGGCGCCATGAAAGGTCTTTTAGCTCCTAATCCAGAGGCATATCATCCTGCAGTGGCCTCATGGCTTAATCATTCGCATTCTGTATTGAAAAAAATCAATGACTCAAAGGAATCTTATAACGACAATTTCGCTTTAAAAGTGCGACATGCCACTATGCTCAATGTTCTGGCTCAGATGGACCATTTAAAATCATATCCACTCATTGCTGAGAAACTGAGTCGTAAAGAACTCACGATTCATGGCTGGTTCTATGAGTTTGAGACTGGTAAAGTACTGGTTTACGAACCCCAATATAATGAATTTGTTCCTTTACAAAAAGCAACTTTTGCTGTCTCAGCGCGAAGAGATAAAATCATTGAGCAGGTAGTCATGAGTTATCTGGAGCCTTTAACTAAACCTCAGACAGCTGAACAATATAAGCAGTTAATGCACCTCTTTTTACTCCTTGAGAAGGATTTAAAACCTATCTGGCAAGCAATAAAAAAAGAACTTACCCCTAAATTATGGGACGAATTAGGAGGATTATATACCAGTATTGAGGATCCACGATTCAATGAAATGCTAGATCAAGGTCGTCAATTTAAGTTACCTCATCTAAAAGATTTTCAAAAAAATATAATGGAGTCCCCAGGCTATCAGCACTATATGAGGCAGATAATGCGCCATTCATTCTTTATGCAATCAACTCCGTTGATGCAATCAATTCCTAAAGAAATTTCAGAATCAATTTGTCATTCGTCTCGCGTTAATCATTAAACATACGGGCCAGAATAACCTGGTCTTTATTGCTGATAGAATTTTTACAGGGCCATCATCAAAATTCTTAATGCCTCTTTCTTCAATGGAACCTATCCATTCATTTTACAAAATAAATTTTTTAGGCTACATAATATTAAAAGGAATTTAAATAGAATACTTATGAAAAAATGGACTGGCTTCTTGGTATTACTGGGAGTACTTATTCTTGTGGCTTATTATGCCATCGGTCTCACAATTAAAAGTACTTTAAATAAAAATATAAATTCGATACCTAAATCTTCCGCATTGAATGTACGTCTTCACGAATACCACAACGGCTGGTTTTCGTCTCATGCGATTATATCAATCAAGATGCATATTCCTGCGCAAACTACAACGGATAAAAATGGTGTCGCCAAAACAGAACCACCCGTTGATTTTGATATCGATATACCCATTCTCATCAAGCACGGGCCTTTTATAGTAACAAACTATGGAATACGTTTTGGAATGGGGATAATCACCACTCAACCTGAAACGCATTATGAAGCTTTTATTAATTACCTAAATAGAACCATATTCAGGTACACTCTTCCCTCTTTAGCCATAGAAGGCAAAATTGGGCAAAATGAAGGAGATTTTCAACTCTCTTGGGAGGGATTAACTTCCTTACTGAGCATTTCTTCCAATCTTGACCTTATTGAGGGTAATTTAGAATTATTAGGATTAAGTGGATCCGCCAATAACCCTGCGAACACACTAAGTAATGTGATCTTTAAAGTCGGTGAAATGACCTATGATTTTAAATTAAAACGTTACCATGACTGGTTGTGGTTGGGCCATTCGCGCTTTGATATTTCTACCATAGTAATCAATCTAGCTGGCAACCCGTTATTTGAACTCACCAGACTTAACTTTCAAGCGCGCTCTGATGTGAGTCATGAAGCATTGGACATTGACTTTAAACTGTCATTACAAAAATTATTTGCTAATAATCAAAACTATGGACCAGGAAAGATACATTTAAGTATCAGAAATCTAGATCCCGTTGTTGCGGCAAAAATCAATCAACAAGAATTCGACATGATGCAAAACAATAGTGACCCCAATATGATCTCGCTTGCATTCGTGAATGAATTACCTCAGCTGCTTGCTAAAGGAGCAGTCATAGAACTTTCTGAAATGGCATTGAATGTACCGGATGGAAAAATTGCAGGCAATTTTAAAATAACTCTGCCAAAAAATGAGGACAATGATTTATCTCAGATCATGCAAAAACTACAAGGTGAAGGCTCCTTTAAAGCCCCGATGGCGACGGTAAAAACACTTCTGATCGCCTCACTTCAAAACGAATCGTCTCCCAATGATACTCAAGCTAATCCCGTGACCTCACCGGTGTCTTCAACGAGCCCGACGCAAATTTTAACAAATCCTGATAATGATGCGGATAAAAAAGCAGATAAAATAGTGCAGGATTTAGTGAGTCAAGGTTTTCTAAAGATTGAAGGGACTGATTATGTCTTCACGTTTAAATTAGAAAACCAAAAATTTATCGTCAATGGAAAGGTGTTTAACCCTGCTCTGCTTAAATAATTGAATTTCCCTGATCAAACTGTGGAATCATTTGAACATGATAGAAAAGCCCATATGTCGGATGGATATGGGCTTGGAATTTTTTACATCGTTAATGTTGGAGTAGTCGCTGTAACGCCTGAAGAAGGAGGACACTCCCGCTCTATGAACCGGTCAACAAGCTCCGTCAAAAAACCAATTTTCTCCGACATAGGAAGATCTGTTGACATAACTCCTTGCGTAATACCCTGAAATATTTGACTAAGAGGGGATGATTTATATTCCGCCTCTGATTTTTTCCACTTTGGCATAGATTCTTTATAAAGAGCGAGGCCAACTCCTGAATTTATTGCCGAAGAGATGTCTTCTCTAGTTTCTTTTGGAAATACGCGTTGCAAGGGGTTTTCTTTTCCACTAGCAAGCTCCATCACTGTAACTCCTTCATCTCTGGAGCTCGATAATTTCGAATGATAGACCGAGGATTTGGGAGTAGAGCTATGTTTCCTAGAAGAAAAAAAAGTAACCAGGTCACTTGCCTTCTCGGTTTTAATCGGTACTACTATCGGCTGAGAATTTTCAACACCCTCAGATTCTTTTAGTGTCCCAACATCCTCAACATCCTCAACATCCTCAACATCCTCAACTTCATCCACTTTGTCAAGTGCTTCAGCTTTCTCAACCTTTCCTAGGTTCCTGATTTTCTCAGCATTTTTCGTTTTTTTATCTTTTTTAGGTTTTTCATTTTTTTCAGCTTTGTCACCTGTAACAGTTAAATCATGGCTTCTTTTAAAATTCACTTCCAGCCAATTGACCAGTAAAGAGGGCTTAGCAACGTGAATGCTGTGTTTATCATGGTCACACTCTTCTTGAATATTCCGACCCTTTTCAATATGAGGAACATGATTTTCAACAACAAAGAATTCTTTTGTTGCTTTAAATGGAGGTAGAATAGTCCCTGGGTAAGTGATGAAATTATAACCTAGGGAAGCCGCTAACAACATGATGGATGGACTTTCTTCAATAAGATAGTTTCGAGAGCGAGCACGCCATAGTTCAAGTTCATCACTTTTTCCTTGTTCGATATGACGCTTAGCAAAGTCAGTCGCAGCTTGCTCAATAGGTATCTTAAGACCATCTAAAATGCTATAAAGAGGCAGGATTTCATTTAATGATTGCTTAAAGTCATTTTGAGACGCCCAGGTATGCCAACGCATAATCTCAAAATTTTTTCCTTGTTTTAACGCGATTTCATTGATAATCTTAATTTGTTCATCCACCGATTTATTCGAATATTCGCGTTTAAAATCTTCTGGAGTAATATTCAAAGGAGCTAAAAAAGCACCTAAATTTGCTTCAAAATACGACTCACCCAACACTCGGGCTTGCATTTTAAGCTCATCCCGCTCATCATCAGCCGTGTTCTTGAGATTATGCCAGTATATTTCATCAGCAATTAAGAACGTTGTCTTACCTTGTGTACCCGATTGATTATGTGGCGTGTGATGCATCGCTACAGCTTCATTCACAATAGCCGCCAAATACTCCCCTGTACAAAATTCATTTCCTCTAATACTTAAAAGAACCAAGTTTTTTGTAGTCTTTAATGTGGGGAAAAAACTTTTACTATTATTTTTTTTATCGATTGAATCAAAACTCGCAGTAACAATGTTACCGTCTTTGGGACCTCTAACTTTTGGCATCTAAATATTCCTTAGCGCTTGTTTCTATCACATCAGTACGCTAACCATTTCATGAACCGACTCAAATACATTGTATATTTGATATTACCGCGTACTATTATTAATAGGGTTTTCTAAACTCTAATCACTTTGAATTATTCGACTAAAAATATAGCCACAGTATAATTCATTTTGAAAAAAAAATAACCATTTTTTCTGCAGATAGTTTATAATAGTCTCATTAACATTTTATTAAGAACAGAATATTTAGAGGACTTTTTTTCAGCATGTTGTAAATTAGTCTGTGAACATCTGTCCAAGCAACTTAGGTCAACAAAATCTTACTTAATAATGACCCTGATTTTCATTGTTAAGTTCATTTAAAAGTGGTGAAAAATGGATTCTGAAAAAATACAAGAATTACAAAAGCTCATTAATCAAAAGAATGAGGAAATTGCTCAATTAAATCGTTCTCTAGAAGAAGAAAGATTAGCATTTAAAAATGAATTACAGGCAGTTCATGATTATTATGAAAATATCATTGCTTTAATGCCAGGACACGTTTATTGGTTAGATAAGAATAATGTATTTTTAGGTTGTAACGATGCACAAGCTGCCAGCGCACAGCTGCAGTCAAGAAAAGATATTGTAGGTAAAACTAATTATGACATGCCTTGGAAAGATCAGGCAGAGGAATTAAATAAACTCAATACATTAGTCATGGAAACAGGCATACCGCATACTGCGGAGGAATATGCAGTCATGGCGAATGGAATGGGCATTTACTATTCGCAAAAAGTTCCTTTACGCAATCAAAAAAATGAAACTATTGGCGTTTTAGGTATTTCCCTGGACATCACCGAACGCAAAAAAATGGAAGTTGCCTTACGTCGTGCAAAAGAAAACGCTGAAGTTGCCAATCAGGCTAAAACTGAGTTTATAGAAAATATGAGTCATGATATTCATACTCCATTGAGTGGTATTGTCGGGATGTCAAGACTTTTGGAAGAGAAAGCAGAAGATCCTGAAAGAAAACAATATGCACGTTGGATTCATGAAAGCGGTGAGAAATTATTGGATTTACTGAATGGGGTTATGGAAATCGTTAAAGCAGATAATCTCCGGGAACAAGATGTCCACGAAGAATTATTCGAATTGAGAAAGAACATCAAAGATATCGCACATCTCGTTCAACCAACCCTGGAAATGAAAAAGATACAACTAAACATTGAAATTGATGATACAGTACCCAATGCAGTGATTACGGATGGGACAAAATTACATCGAGTTTTGTTAAATCTTGTTGGAAATGCAATTCGGTTTACAGACACGGGTACAGTCACAATTAAAGTAGAAACCCTTTCCCATGAAAACAGCTACACGCAACTTCGATTTAGCGTGATCGATACAGGAATCGGTATACCGCAAGAGCTAAAGAGCAAAATCTTTGATCGGTTCTTTCGTGCCATCCCCTCTTATAAAAGTCAGCACTGCGGTTATGGCGTTGGACTTCATGTGGCACAAAAGTACTTGAGTCTATTGGGTGGCGAAATACATTTAGAAACCGAAGTTGGAAAAGGTTCTACTTTCTATTTTACCCTGACCATGAAAGTTGGGTACGATGAGTTCAATCCTTCATATGATGGGACTCAAACGAATGCGCTACCAGGAGCAACTGCAGCGGACTCTCCACTTATTCTTCTCGTAGAAGATAATATTATTTCTCTTCATATGATTGAAAATGTTGTAGAACAGGCTGGGTATCAATTTTACTCGGCGATTGATGGCGAGCATGCTCTAGAGTTGTTAGAAACAAATAATTTTGACTTAATTATTACTGATGTAGGGATATCAAGTACTTTAGATAAAAATCTGGTTCAGTGCATTCGCGATCTGGAAAAACAAACACAGAAACATCCCATACCGATTATTGGCTTAACCACAAGCACCTCAGATGAGATAATATCAAAATATTTAGGAATTGGAATGACTAAAGTGTTGACCAAGCCCATTCATTTAAAAGCACTACGAGAAGTAGTTAATGGACTTGATTTATCCTCTAAGGAAAAATGATTTTTTCCAATGCAATGAAGCGGATTTCAAGGATCCAGTACACTTGTTCTCACTTAAGATAAGTTCTCCTGGGATACGTCATCCTATATGAGATAGGGACATTATGAATCGTATCCCTAGCCTAACCTCCTCAGGATGACGTGAAAGCCCTGACCAGAACGCTTCCCTACACTCACTAGCCGAATTACTTTATGGCGTTTCAAAATAATTCGTGTCAAATGGATAACAAACCCAAGTCAAGGTGGAGCCATTGTAATTCACTTCAAGTGTTGAAGTATCTAAAGAAGTTAAGGCAGGTTGTTTTTCTATATAACACACTCGCTTCGCCCCCTCTACGGTTACATAGTAATAAGATGTTGTTGTTTTATAATCAGCAGGGACATAATAAACATTGCCTTGTTTTTCCAATATAACGGGTTGTCCTGTAATCAAAATTTTATCGGCGTAGGAACTTACATTCAGTATCATCAACGCCAAAAAGGCTAATAATAATTTGTTCATAATCATTTCACTCCCTGAAAAGATGCGCGGTTATGCTTAATTATAGAACAAAACCCGACTTAATTTATTTTTTCACTACATCCTAATCACGGCACGAAATCGTACTTTATTTGCCATCATATCGGCAAAAGCTGTTTCCGCTTGGGTCAGTGAATATTGTTGAATCATTGGACGAATTCCCGTCAGTGCACAAAACTGCAATGTTTCTTCTATATCAATCGCACTCCCAGAAGCCCAACCTTTAATCGAGCGATTCGCAGAAATAAGCTGAGTCGATATGACCTCAATGGGATCATTAGAAGCGCCTACAATAACCAGTTGACCTTTATTACTTAGCGCGTCAATTAAGGGCGAAATTGATTTACCACTTGGTGCTGTTGCTAAAATTACCCGGGCACCACCCAATTTTTTTAATTCAACAGTGACATCTTGCTTGTCAGAGTCTATATAAATGTGAGCGCCTAACTTTTTGGCGAGGGACCCTTTGTCTGCTCCCTTAGACAGAGCAACGGTTTTAAATCCCATTTTATTAGCAAATTGAATTGCTAAATGACCTAATCCGCCTATACCCTGTATTGCCACTAAATCACCTGCACGGGCAACACTATGTCTTAATGCATTAAAAGTAGTGATTCCTGCACACATTAATGGCGCTGCCTCAGCAAAAGAGAGTTCATCAGGGATTGCAGCAAGCGCTTCAACCGGCGCGATCATATATTGTGCATAGCCACCGTCATAATGTAATCCTGTAATTTGATGATTTTCACATAAGATAAAATCTCCGTGACGACAGGGAAGGCATTGACCACAACGCGCTCCCGCCCAACCTACGCCAACACGTTGACCCGCTCGCCATTGGGTAACATTAGGTCCGATCTCATCAATTACACCTGCGATTTCATGACCAGGAATTCTTGGGAATTGAAGATTAGGCCATAAATTTTCCTTCACAAATACATCGGAATGACAGACTCCGCATGCCTCAACCTTGATACGAACTTGATTTGTTGCAGGCATCATTATGTCTCGTTCAACAGCTTCCCATTCACCGGATTTATTCACCTGTACGCCGTTCATCTTGTTCATTGTTCATTTCCTTATGTCATCAATAACTGACCGAATTAATTGATTGATTAAAAAATCCCTATACTCAAGTGTAGACAATCCTCACAAAATTTCATGAATCATTTGGATTATCAAAAAGGATATTCCCTAATGTTGTCGGGGTGTTTTGTGCTGCAAGAACGATTATAATCGCTTGAAAAGCGTTTGAATTTTGTACTGCATCCCATTTAATTTAAAAAGGAATCTTATGAATACTCTGGATTGGTTAAAAAAACTGATTGCATTGGATACCACTTCTCGCAATTCCAATTTATCGCTAATAGAAACCCTGGCCAATGCCTTGAATGATCATCAGATTAATCCTATTTTAATTCATGATGACAAAGGAGTTAAAGCCAATTTACTTGCATCGATCCCAAGTCGCTATGGTCGACTCGATGGAGGACTTATTTTATCTGGACATACAGATACGGTTCCTGTTGATGGGCAAACGTGGGATAGCGATCCCTTTCAGGCAACGGTAAAAGACGAAAAAGTCTTCGGCCGCGGGGCTTGTGATATGAAAGGTTTTATTGCAGTAGTCATGAATCTCATCCCGCAATTTAAAACACTCAATCTTGATTTCCCAATACACTTTGCTTTTTCTTATGATGAAGAAATTGGTTGCCTTGGTGCACCAAGCCTTATTGAGAGAATGACACAGCTCAATTATAAACCGCAAGCCTGTATTGTAGGTGAACCCACTTCGATGAAACCGGTAATCGGGCATAAGGGAATACAATGCTATCGTTGTCACATTCATGGTGTAGCAGCTCATTCATCTTTGACACCTCAGGGTTGTAATGCCATAGAACATGCTGCATCATTAATTACATATCTACGCACTATCGCGCATCACCTTAAATCTCAAGGACATCGTGATGGAGCTTATGATGTACCGTATACAACGATATCTACAAATCTCATTCAGGGTGGAAATGCGTACAATACGATACCTAGCTTGTGTGAGTTTATTTTTGAAATTAGAAACTTGGTAGCAGATAATCCCGATGAACTTCATCAACAAATTGTTGAATATATAGAAACTCAGCTGCTACCCACACTTCGTAAGGAACAATTGAACACCAACATTACTTTAGAAAGGCTTGCGAATGCTCCTGGGTTAGATACTCCCCCATCAGAACCAATTGTTCGCGCCGCTCAATTAATTTGTGACAATGAACAGCTGCTTAAAGTGGCTTATGCTACCGAAGCAGGATTATTTCAAAATGCGAAAATACCGACGATTGTTTGTGGTCCAGGGAGCATTGAACATGCTCATCGTGCCAATGAATTTGTTTCACTGGAACAATTGCATCGTTGCGAACAATTCATTGTAAAATTTCTACACTCACCATTCCTTAATTCAGTTAATTAGGTTCAAAAATTACCAGGAGAAAAGAGTATGATTATCCTATATATTCCATTCTGTGAAGAAAATGACTTGATAGAAAAGGCAATTTATTGGCAAGAAGTGCTCGACACCCAAAATATACTCATCATACAACATGGTAAAAAAATTAATTATCAATCCATGATGCAAGAGCCCCTTACAATCTATGTGCTGGCGCACGGTATTGATTATTTGCTAGAGCAGTTTCATCTGGCAAGTACTTTTCCTTATACCGATCGGACTACACTTCTTGGCATTGATAAAATCGCTGAGCGCTTTAACTCTGATTTTCTTTATCTGCACCATAAGATAAAAAGCATCAAACTTTATTTTTGCAATAATAAGGGCAATCAGAAATCCATAGCAGAGAAATTTCATCAGAATTTAATCTTGTTTCATGCATGCATTGATTATTATGCAGGAACCCTTTTTAGCCCTTCAACAGATAGAAAAAAATATTCCTGTCATAATGGCCAACGGCTCCCCGCTTCCAAAGTACGCCAAACACTATTTCTAAGTAGAGATGAAGATTCGCACGAGAGAATAAATGTCAAACAGCAAAGCAAAGCCAATTTCATTGATGACACAAAACATAAACACTTTGAGTTGATGATTCAAAAACAAAAAAAAATACGTCAGGAGTTATATATAAATCAAAGAAATATGCGTACTGTAGACTATGAAAAGACAGAAGCTGATGAGTTATGCAGAGCTTCGAGTTCTTTGAGATAAGGTACAGGAGGAGCATAACGACGATTTATAGGCATCGCAATACAACCTGCTTTAAAACAACCGAGATAAATAGAGATGATTTCAACACTATTAGGCAGCATAAACACAATACGTTCGCCCTCAAGTCCCGTCTCAGTTAAAAAATGAGCAAAACCATTTGCAATGTTTTCCAACTCGTCACAGGAAACACTTTTATTTGCCAATACGAGAGTGGGATTTTGCACACCATTAAACCTATTTGAATAAATTAAGTTTTTAGTGATCATAAAGATACCCACTATGCTTCAAGCAATTATTGTTATACTATAGGATAAATTTATTTACTCTATGTGTGAATTTACAACAGAGTGAATCTAGAAAACTTAATAAAAACTTCTTTACAATGCCTCATTGTAGAATTCAGTTATAGGGTTCATTATGCCTACCATTCGATTCAGAGAAACCCCACTAATCCGTGAAATTTTAACCATTTACAAAGACTTGCGAACGAAAGTCATGGAAAACATTCAAAGTAGCATTATTGAAGTTCCTGTAGAACAGCAAGGTTGGGGATACACATTTGGTCTGACCTATAAAGAAGGAGTTATCGAGGGATTGGAATATCCTCAGCCTGGTGGGTTATCAAACATAGCCAGGAAAATACAAGAGCAAAATCATTCAAAAAAAACTAAAAATAACTGTGATTTTTTCAACTTTGTTTACAATACGTGTTATCAGTACATTGCGGATAATCAAAACCGTTATTTTGGTCGCGCCAATTTAAATGATATTTCACATGGCAAAGTTATAGCCATGATTTTACTGGCCCACCTTTGCCGTCAAGCGTTGGAAAGACCCCTTGAAGAACAAGAACGGTACAAAGATAGAGTTCAGCGTTTTACTGTTGAATTACTGAAACATAAAGACATTCAAAGTACAAATAGCCAGGATGACAAACTGCTTTCGTGTAAGTCGGCTCTTGAGCGCATATTTTCTGCATCACAACAAGACGACTCTTCAGATCAAGAAAATAAAATTGATGCATATTATCAGCATATTGAAGAAGCAACCCAAAAAATAAATGAATTGCTTGTAGGCGTTGATAACTACTTGCTGCCCTTGTTTAGTGGCCAAAATCAAATTGATGTGATGCATTTGCAGGCTCTGTATGAAAGAGAAAATCAAACTACTCTTACTGCTATAGAAAAAAGAGTAATGCATGACCCATTTATCGCGGAACTATTTGGCCAACCTACGGCAGCTTTGCATAATGACAACTTTCTAACACTTTATAAAGGACTGGATTATCAATTCCCTAAAGATGGTAATTTTTTATGGGAACAGTTTGGGGAAGAACAACAAAAAAACTTGATTAATTTATTAAAATTACGAGATAAATTACACGTATTGCAAAATGAGCTTAAAAAACTGCATCATTTTGCCAGTGGCAACAAAATCAGTTATTTCAATGATTTTATTAAGTTGTCTGAACCTTACTTAAAGGATATTCATCATGTCAAAAGTGAGTTAAATGTTCGTTTAGAAAAATTCGAAGCAGATTGCGGTAGCGTTTATCGAAAACGAAGTAAATCCCAAAGCGCAACACGAAACTTATGGGAACCTTTTTACTTAAATAAACTTCCATTAGTTGGAGTACGAAATCATTTTATCACTACATCCCAACAAATTAGCGCAGCATTTGCCAACATTCCATTTGATTGCTTTGATGCACTAAAAGAATTCAGTAAGGAAGCTAATGAGATTTTAAAACGAGGGTATGCGCTATTTGGCAACGAGTTTGAGGTGGTAGATAGTGATTTTCAATCGGATATATCAAGGGCACAAGCAAAAGAATTAAGTCGACAAGCTGAGCTTATTTTAGTAAAACAAAAAAATATCTTGGCAGAATATGATGAACTTCTTCTGCAAGCACGACTGTCTTCTGATGAAACCACAAAAAAACTGGTCGAAATTCTTGAACGTCGTCGAGCTATTATTGCGCAAATTATCGAAGCCATTGAATCACAATCCACTGATATTGCTGAAGAAGAAGGTTTTGTTCTTGTTGAAAGCAATAGCCATGAAACTAAAATACTGGAAGAAGAACAAACTACTGGTTTTTTACAAATTATCAGAAACTATTTATCTCGCCCCTCAGTGAGCTCGCTTGAATACAATGCATTACGAGAACAGCTGGAAAAGCAAGGCATTGAATTAAGCGAAGCCCGAAAAAGAAATGAGAGTGTCCAACAAGACAATCAAAGAAAAGATGAGTTGATTGTACAACAAGGCCTAGAAATTAAAGCATTGGGTGCCGAAATTGAAAAAAGAGAGGGACAATTAAAGCTGCTCGCAGGTATTGCAAATATCCCCAGGCTTGATGCGCATAATTCGCAATTACTCATTAAGCGCATTACCAACAACCAAACTGCGCAAGTAAACGAATTATTAACTTTAGTAAAAAACATGGAGGCCATCATCCAACAAGGAAGAAATTATGAAATAGCTTATGAGTCAAAAGCAAGCCAGTACGATAACTCACTCTTTTTTAGTCATAATAATAATGGTAAAAATCATGCACGCAAGGTGATGAATGAGTGGATAAATCATCTGTACGCCATTACGAATCAAGTCATTACCGAAGCATTAGAAAATAAAGATCCTATGAATGCAGAGAAAATGATTGGGATCAGGAAATTTCTCTCAGACACCATAGTCGCTTCAATGAATGATTTAATCACTACTGAAAATTACAGCAGTTATAAGCAACATTCGTTTCGAAATTATCTTCGTTATTTTCATCAACAGCTAATTGTTGATGGACAATTAAAAGAGACATTAGAGGATGAACCAGCGCTAATAAAAGACGTTGATGCAATTTTTGCAACAGTGAATAATTCGTTCAATAAAGAGGAATTAGAAGAATTCGAAATGGCACTACAGAATCAAGGTGAATCCTTCTGTCTCTAAGTCGATTTTTTTTGATAGGCCGTATAGGGATCGAACCTATGACCAAGAGATTAAGAGTCTCCTGCTCTACCAGCTGAGCTAACGGCCCGTTTTAAAAGGAATTGTAATTAGATCCACAATATATTGATTACACATAAAAATAGTAGCTGATAAAGATAAATTTTGCCATATGACAATTAATTATCATAAAAGTTGATGCAGAGGTTATTTTAAGTTTTTGAGTCTCATTCTATTCAATAACAAATAGTTTAACCCGGATATGGCAAAGCATTACCATTCCGGGATTTTTTTAAGTAGGAGACTCTACAGGATAAAGTTTTGCACTGCCATAATTCTCCCGATACGTCAGAAACAGGAAACCAATAACCCCCATTGCCAGGGTAACAGGAATAACGCCTACTCCGTAAACAAAGGCATTTGCTTCACGAATACCGCCATTTGCATTGATGACAAAACCAATCACTGAATGAAAGGCATAGCCAAAAATCATGATGATCATATTCGCAATCGCCGTAGTCAAACCTGCAAGGTGCTCTGGCACAAAAGTTGAGACTTTATAAATCGCCAAGATTTGATAAGCGCAACACATTCCAACCAATATAAAGGATATCGTAATACTGGATACGGTTAACATTCCAGCAATAAGTAAGCTAAAGACCACGAACATGGTTATGCCTGCGGCAATAATCGTTCCGAGGTAATACCCTGTTTTTTCCGCGATTAAACTTAAAATCGGCGAGCCAAAACACATTCCTATGAAAATCATTGAAGGCAAATAATTTGCTGTCGATGTATTCAAACCGTAGACCTGTTTTAAAAAACCAGAACCCCATACATCAGAAAAACCTTCAAGCGGACCGAGCATCAATCCAGCAAAGAAACAGAGCAAAATTACTTTTTTGTTGGTAAACACGGTTTTAATATTTGCAAGGGCTGAGGCCTGATAAGCAGGTTTCTCGTCAGGTACAATAAAATAAGTGATGCAAGCAAGAATGAGTCCAACAGCAATGAATACTTCGACTACCATTTTATAACCCACTGCATGACACATATAACTCACAGGACCACCACCATAAACAGCTCCTATCAGTCCTATCATCACAGAAAAACTGAGCATTCGAGAAAAATGCTGTTCCTTGAACGTCATCCGTATTATTTTAAATGTCCCCAAAATTGCAGCTGAAGAGCCAATACCAATGAGCGCCCTTCCTATAAGAGGATAGGCCCAATGGTCAGCAAAAATAAGGGGTAACAATCCAACAACAGGAAGCAAAATGCATAAAGTCATCACTTTTCGTGGACCATAACGATCCAGCATAATCCCAATGGGCAAATGCATTAAAGAATAACCAAGATAATAAACACCAGAAAACTGCCCAAAGACTGTCGCATCAATGTGAAATCGTGATGTGATATCATCCATCATGATATTGGGCATTACTCTGAGAACATATTGATAGGCATAGAATATGGAGGCAACAATCCATACAAACCAGGCAACAATTCGTGATGTAGACATAAAAATCCTCGAAAAAACAAGTAGCCAATTGATGCACAATGACTATAACCTGCGCATCAGTATATTCTAATTCATTTGTTTTGAAATTTTATTGCAAATATAGGCGGTTAATGAATAAATTTGAATTTTAATTTCACTTTATTATTATTTATTGGAATAAAATGCTAATATATAAATTATTTATGTAATTTTTAAAAATTATGGACCGTACAGATAAAAAAATTCTTGATATCCTGCAATCCAATTGCCAAATTAACAACCAAGAACTTGCTGACATGGTGGCTTTATCTCCTTCCCCTTGTCTTCGCCGAGTTAAGTTGTTAGAAGATCAGGGGTACATCAAGAAAAAGGTTGCCCTTCTTGAACCTGAAAAAATAGGTTTAAAATTATCCGTGATTGTTTTGGTTGGATTAAACAGTCATCAGCCTTCCGTGATGAATCAGTTTGAAGAAGAGGTGCGTTTTCTTCCTGAAATAGTTCAGTGTTATTTAATCACCGGACAATCAGCAGATTACGTATTGAAAGTGATTGTACCTGATCTCAATGCCTATCAATCTTTTTTATTAGATAAACTAACACGTATCAATGGGGTAACCAGCGTACAATCCAGTTTTATATTGAGAACCATTTGCGAGACAACAACGCTGCCATTAGATCATCTTGACTAGATGCCAAGGACTGCTTTTAAGCCTTACTTTGCCTGCATAAAATTGTTGATTAGGACAATCATGGCCAGACCCAGGATTGTCCTCTCTTAAAGCACCTCTTTTTCTATTCTCTCAATCATCACCTCAAATAAAGTTTCAGTAATTTGCTTTCTTTATAGACCCAAGGTATACAATTTAAGTAATACTTACTGTGACTCATTGAATAATAGCGATACATTGCGGAGCGTAGATGCTTTGGCCAAACCGCATATATGTCATTGAATAAAAAGGAAATAATAGATGACAAAAACAGTTGACTTTTTACTTGTTGGCGGGGGACTTTCCTGCGCATTTAGTGCCGACACTTTGAGAAAGGAAGGTGCCAATGGCAAAATCACCATTCTATCGGAAGAGAGTTTTCTCCCCTACCTCCGTCCGCAACTCGCTAGAGGATTTTTGAGTGGAGCACGAAAAAAAGAACACATGGTTTTATTCGATGAAGACTATTATAAAAGAAATGAGATCGAGGTTCTGCTCAATACCAAAGTGCTATCGGTTGATACAGAAAAAAAGAGAGTCAAAACCGATCATGCTGGAAACCTATACTTTAACCAATTGCTTATTGCCACCGGTTGCAGCCCTCAAAGGCTCTATCTACCAGGAAGCCAATTAGACAAGATCTACTACCTTAAAACAATTCTCGATGCCCAACCCATCATTGATGAAATAAAAAATGCAAAAAAAGTAGTCATTTTGGGAGGAAGCTATATTGGCGTTGAGATCGCCTCTTTATTGGTGAAAAAAAAGATAAAGGTCACCATTGTTACCGAAGAGTTTCATTTGTTCAATGTCAGTTCCTCTGCTGAGATTGCTGCCTTTATCACTCAAAATGGCGTTGAAGTACTCCTCAATGAAACAGTAAAAAAATTTAACGGTAAAAATCAGGTTCACTCAGTCGAGACCAGCACAGGAAAAATTTTATCATGTGACTTTGTACTCATTAGCGATAAATATTTTCCGGTTACTGATTTTCTACAAGGCAGTGGCATTAAGGTCAATGACGGCATCATTGTAGATCAGTACTTGCAAACAAATAAAAAAGACATCTACGCCTCGGGTGATGTTGCTAATTTCTTTGATCCCGTATTTAGAAGATGTCATCGAAATGGAGGAATGGATAATGCAATCAAACAAGGAAAAATTGCCGCATATAACATGATGGGCATGAGAAAAAGCTACCACAGCGCATCGTATTTCAATCTCCATGCCTTTGATACCTATATTGTCATTATTGGTGATACGACGGATGCTACAGAGCGAATTGTAAGAGGATCGATTAAGGAAAAAAATTGCTCCATCTTGTATTTAAAGGATGGATTATTGCAAGGTGCCTTTTTTTCTGGGCGCCCCATAGAAGAAATTAAAGCTGCAGAATCACTCATTATCAATCGAGTCAATATAAAGACCCATAAAAAAAAGCTTTTTGATATACACTTCCCTCTGGAGAAAATTGCACTCCAAACAATTCTTACGCTACAGGGAGGCGGTGCGTTAGGGGCTTTTGAATGTGGTGTGGTCAAGGCGATGGAAGAGCATGGAGTTTATCCAGATATTGTTTCCGGAATTTCTATAGGTGCATTTAACTCCGCAATTATTGCTGGCAATCCAAAACATGCTACAGAGGCTTTAGAAAGTTTTTGGAATGATCTTGCTTTAGATACGTTGCAGGTTTCCGATGAACAAACTCGGCGAATTCTCTCTTCTTGGCAGGCTATGATTTGGGGCTCCCCCAACTTCTTTCATCCCAAATGGACCATGCCAATATTTAGTGCAGATCAATCTCCAATACACTGGACAAGTTTTTACGATACTTTTTACGTTAAGGATCTTTTACGCAAATACATTAATTGTGATACGTTAAAGGACAGCCCCATTCGTCTGCTGGTCATGGCAGTTAATGTTGAAACATCTGAATTTGAAACGTTTGATAGTTATACTGATAACATCACTCTGGACCATATTCTTGCCAGTGGCAGTTTGCCTCCAGGCTTTCCATGGACAACCATTAATAATAAACATTACTGGGATGGGGGAATCATAAGCAATACCCCAATTGATTCAACACTCGATGTCTGCGGCCAATCAAACAAAAAAATTTATACCGTTGAGCTCTATTCAAGGCATCGAGCTCTTCCTAAAAATATGATTGAAGTTCTCTCAAGAAAAGATGAGATCTTATACTCAGAAAAGATAAGAAAAGACATACGAACTACAGATCTTATCAACAACTATAAAAAGCTAATTGAACAAATTTTGCGTTTATGTGAGCCTAAGGTAGCTGAAGAAATCAGACAATTTCCTGCGTACATTCAAGCAATGGGTGATGCGGGCATACAATCCATCACGCGAATTATCCGCGAAGTAGGAAAAAATGAACCCTATTCATGGGACTCTGATTTTTCAAGAGAGACTATAGAGCAGCATAAGAAAAATGGTTATAAAACGGCCAAGAAAATCCTGGAAAAAGAAGCATTGAAAAGGAAATCGGCTAAATAAATCAGACTGACCCTAATGGGACTAAGTGAAGGAAAAATAACGCCCCTCTACATCCCTAGGATTGTTCGTGAGAGGTAGAAATAGACTAAAGTGAGTCAAAAATTCGTTACACAATGCCCTACAGGCATGGTGTAACCTACAATGCGACTAAGATTCATGTTATATCAGTTGTATTGTTTCTCAGTTAGCATTATTGAAAATAAACGTACATCATTCTCTGCGAGGGCGGGAATTACATGGATGCAGTTTGGCAATGAGCCTATCATTCCAAACTATTTTTTAACAAAGCTTTCTCAGTATGAAAAGGACCATCATGCTCTGGGCACTGATTTCTCTATTTTTCTTCTGGCTAGTTTTTCGAGAGCTCACGGGTAATTTACCCATATCCAAAGGATATCTTATTACGGTACTGAGCTTGGCTTTGTTATTTGCATGGCCTCCATATCATCACTGGCACTTTGAACGTTTTTTAACAGCAATAGCTGGCCAACTGGCTGAAAATCACCCAGCAAAAGTACATTGCAATACTTTATTTGACACACTGTTTGATGAAGAACCCAGAGTCTATGGCCATGCTGATCCTAAAACTGGATATATTGTCATCCAATATCCGAGATGCTCTCTATTAATGGATTATCTTCACCACCCTGAACTCGCAAACATGCAAGAATTGATTAGTTTGGATATCCTGACTCATGAAAGCATGCATGCACGTGGCGAGTACAATGAAGCGAAAACTGAATGTGAAGCAGTACAAAGAAACTATCGCACAGCAAAACTGCTTGGGGTTCCAGACAATATTGCGAAACAAAATGCTCTCGACTACTACAATGGCTTTTACATGAAGCGTCACGATGGTTATTTCTCAAAAGAATGTGCTCCAGGTAAAAGCCTGGATGAACATTTAAATGATTCAACTTGGGATGAATAATTAGGGCTGCTTATCGCGAACGAAGATATCCCTCAGCAAGTAAACGCGGCAAAATCTGTTGCCCCAAAATTGAAGCAAATTGATATCCGCTCGTTTTAAAATGAGCATCTAACCATACGAAATGATCAATCTCACTGCCAGCAACTGGACTGCTATCAATACGCACAAAATAGGTACGCATCACCAATAATGCATCTTCATAGATAGCCTTTGCCCGGAACTCATCATAAGGAATAATGGACAGGACACCGACATGCAATTCTTCAAATAATTCCCTTCTTAATGCGTCTTCATCCGTTTCTCCAGATTCAATCTTACCTCCAGGGACAATATACTGATTGGGTGGTTTCCCCCGTTTATGTACGGCCAATACTCGATGCTGTGCATCAAAAATTAATGCACCAGCTTTAAAAATAGTTGTCACCAATTGATTCATTTTCTAATACCTTCTCTGTTAAGTCAGTTAATTGGTTTAAAATGGCTATAGATGGATTACTAATACTTTTGGAAGTAGTAAATACTGTATTGCATTGTTCGCACCGGTGTTGTTGATGAGGAACTACCGCAAGAACTTCTTGATCAAAATGAGCATGATAGCAACTCGGACAGCTTAGGCTAGTTAAATAGCGCTTGAGTTGAGGAATTGCTTTTTGAATTTGCAATACACGCACCATTTCAATATCCAGAAGAATTCCATTGACCCAAACTTCGCTATAGGTGTTATCAATGACGCGCTTTTTTTCACTATTGTACGCATGGACATGAATTGCACTTTCTTCCAAACGTTGTGCCGTCCAAATAATTGAAGGATTTGAACCCCAAATCTGAAATCCACCTGGATATCGTGTGCTATCTAAAGATATTTTACGTTGCGGCATTATCGAGGGTCGCTTTACTAATTTATCATCAAGTATCTCTTTGAATCGAATCACCGGGTTTGCAACACAACGCGTGTTGGTTAAGCTTAAACCGCCACAAAAGGTACAATAATGTTCAAAAGAAGGGAGAACTGAAGCCAAGTCTTTATCAAGTAGTTCTGCGCCACAATGACTGCAATTCAAACTAACGATATCAAAATCAAAAATTGAGCTCATGGTGTAACTTAGAGCGCACTCTTCCGTAAGGGTCATCGATTTTTCTTGCCAGATTAGCTCAACTTCCGGGAATGATTGGTCTATTATTTTTTTGCGCGAGTCAGCCATTCTTGCATGAATATGAACACCGCGATCAAATTTCTTATCGTAGCTATCAAACACTGCAGGTAAAGCACCCCATGCAGCGACTCCCCCAGGAAAATCATCCAGATTGATTGAAATGGATGCACGTTTCAACATTGGAATATTATTGAGCATAGAGATACCTTAAAAATAATTAAAGTATCCCTCGCCCTACAAGTTGAATAAGACATTACAAATCGGGAGGGACTCGAGAATAGATGTAATCATCAACTTGCGTGGATGCAAATGAATATAGAGAAAACTTTTTTGGATGTCAATGTAAAGGTTGACTAAAGCGAATCATTTCAAGGAATATAAGAATATCTAAATGCTATAAATATTTAAATTACAATGATAAAAATACTCCTATACCACACGATGATTGGTTCATGTTAAAAAAAATAACTCTTTTGATATTATTGTTAATGGGATTGTTAAGCTGCACTAAACGGGTTGAACAGCCAATCTTCTCACCACCTGATCAATTTCCTTCCAGTACTAAGAATTATAAGCCGGTAAATGATTTACCCTATGTTGCTTGGTGGCAGCAGTTTCACGATGACGAATTGAATCATTTGATCGAGACTGGCTTGAAGAACAATATGGACATTCATATTGCTATAGGAAACTTACAACAAGCACAAGGTGAATTACAGCAAGTTAAGCTGAGCTGGATACCTCTAGTACAAATATTTGCTGGTTATTCGACAAACCCCGCACTGGGGGCGCCTGGTGCATTTTTTGGGGTATGGCCCTATTATTTTTTAAATATTATGAAGCTTTATACGCAACAAAAACAAGTGACGTACAATGTTCAATATCGTCTCGCTGCAATTGAAGCAACACGTCTGACATTAATCGCTCAAATAGCATCCGCTTATTTCACATTAATCGCTCAATTAGAACAATTGAGATTATTACAACAATTAGATAATGACTTAAAATCACTCGTTACATTAAGCGAAGGAGAAATTAAGATTGGATTAGAAAATGAAATTACGCTGAGCCAATTGCAAACCGATGAACAACTTGTTGCCGCTCAGATTAAACCTGTTTTGCATAATATCGTATTCAGTGAAAATGCACTTCGTTATTTGATTAATGCAAATCCGGGGAAAGTTAAAACGAAGCATCACTTCGCAAAAATTGATTTTTCTCGTTTTAAACCGAGCAGCTTACCTGCTACGGTATTAAATAATCGTCCTGATTTGAA
Source organism: Legionella sp. PATHC035 (assembly GCF_026191115.1). Classification (NCBI taxonomy): domain Bacteria; kingdom Pseudomonadati; phylum Pseudomonadota; class Gammaproteobacteria; order Legionellales; family Legionellaceae; genus Legionella; species Legionella sp. PATHC035. The sequence goes on from NZ_JAPHOT010000001.1 coordinate 850,821, forward strand.
AATGGCACACTATGCATTAAAAGCTTCTCATGAAGGAATTAAAGTGGCTTACAGCGATTTTTTTCCTGGATTGCAACTCGATGACTTTCTTGGTGACGTACATCAACCCGATGGTCATTTTGCTCAGGCATCAGATGCCTATGTTAATTGGACTATTCCACCAAGTTCTTTTGGTAAAATTGCAGCAAGCAAAGGAGCTTATAATGCTCGAGTTTCCGAATTTAATAAAACAGTGAAACGAATTTTAAGAGAAGTTGATAGCGATTACTCGGCCAATAGACGCATGAATGAAAAATTTGTGGCTTATTTGCGCGCTGAAAAAAATTATCGCCATAAATATAAATTGCAACAAGGCCTGCTAAAAACAGGGCTTCTTTCTTACAAAGAAGTTTTACAAAGCAAAATCTATTTAGATAACTTGGCACTCTCAACAAATCAGGCTAAATTGGAACTTGCTATGTCATTGGTTATTTTGTATCAAGACCTGGCTGGAGGATATGCTCACAGTAAATAGTTATTGGGAATAGTCCTAGCTTCACTGCAGTCTATAGGCAGGCATCCCGAGAGGTACGAGGAATCTTCATGGTGTAGTACCCTTTTACGATGGGAGATCCCTGGCGTCACTCGGGATGACGGGTCATTCGCTGTGCTGTATCCCGGGCTACATACTCATTTTAAGGCTAACCGTATATTTTATGATAAAATTTACTCGAACTCGTATACACATTAAACAAGGCTTTACTCGATTAAAACACTGGTTCACTATAGCCAATGTCATCATTTTTATTGGCTTTCTAACCACAATTATCTATCTTTTTTCTTTTTTATTTCCTTTTACTGATAATGCATTTGTCGTCAATAATGTGCGACCTGTCGCAGCCCTTGCCAATGGTTATATCACAAATCTTTATATAAACAACGGTGATTTTGTCAAAAAAGGCCAAAAGCTCTTCACTGTTTTTCAAAAGCCCTATATCTATGCCCTAGAGCAACTGAGTGCAGACTTAGCAGGAGCAGAAGCAAGACTTGCTGCTTTAAAAGCAACCTATGAACGCCATCTCAAGCTCAGTCAAAATGAGCAAAGGAATTACATTAAACTCAAACTAGATGACCAAAAGTTTCACAAAGGTTATTTATTAAAATCAGTCTCACTTATTACCTTACAAAATTCGCAGCAAGAAACAAAAGCAGCTAAAGACAGATGGGATGCGGCTTTAAAACAACTAGAAATTGATCAGCATCAGATAAAAGCCCAAGAAAATGAAATTAAATCCCTGTATGCCCGTTTAAAAAATGCCAAGGTTAACTTGGAGCAAACAGAGGTCTATGCACAAAGTAATGGCATTATTCAAAATTTGTTTTTTAGTGTCGGAACACCAGTGAATATGAACCAACCACTTTTTTCTTTGGTTGATACGGATAATATTTACATTCAAGCAAACTTTAACGAAACCGATTTAGGTCGGGTACGTAAAGGTTCCAAAGTATTGGTATTTCCTAGAATGTATTTGGGAAGAAAAATGTTTCATGGTGTCATTGACTCCGATTATTGGTCGGCTAATAGGCAGTTAGTGGATAACCGTACTCAGTTACAAAATGTCATCAATGAAAATCAATGGATCTTATTACCACAAAGACTGCCGGTAATTATCCGAATCACTGATCCCGATCCCGATTACCCACTACGTCTTGGAACAAGTGCTTATGTCTATATCAAAGTTTGAGCAATGGCTTGATGAAGTTGATCCATATGCCTTACAAAGGATCACTCTTTATAAGTCTCTTGTGGTTGCGACAGTACAAGTATATGTTTATTGGTTATTTCGACCCGTCAGTTTTCTGGCTTTTTTTTCACCTTTTCTTTTGTTATCCCTCTATGAAGCCCCCGTGCTTCCGACCTTTAAAGAAAAGGAATGGTTACTGATTTTTATCGGAATTGCTGTAATCCTCATTAGCGTGTCTTTTTATCTTGTTTACCCATTTCGTGGTGTCTTTTTCTTTTTCTCAATATTTGTCTTCGCAGTAACCTATTTTTGCGTCTTAAAATATTTCTATGCGTTAAAAAGTTTATCCATGCTGCTTATCGCTACCGGAGCCGTTGTTCTAAGCACGGAACCACCTGCCAATCTTGAAGTAGCGTATGGTTTTATTTCATCGACTGCGTTATCAATAACCACGACCTTAATTTGTTTGAGATTTTTTCCCAATATGTATTTGATCATATGGAATAAGGCGCTGCAAAAATTCATTTTATACCTCGAAGAGGATATTGATTCAGCCCTAAATCAAGATCGTAAGAGCCCTATAGGAGAAGAGATTCAACATTTGGGCATGGTTCGAAATTATCGGCGGTTGCTTCCCAAGAAGTACGTCATGCAAACTTATCGCGTTTCAGTTTACATTCGAAATATTCAACATGCTTTGGACAATTTATATTATGAGACCAAGAATGAATTATTTTGGCTTGGCGTCAAGAATAATCTCTCTCGCCTCAGACATAATATGAAAACGTATACTCCATGTGGCACACCGACCCTATATGTAGCGCCTAAAACCCAATTGCAGTTTTATATTACCCGCTGTCTGCAACTGGCCTTTCTCCGTTGGAATAGATTATGCTCACTGCGGAAAAACTAAAAAAGAAGCTTGATTACGCGCGGTTTACTCAATTGGCAATTATGTTTATGGTTGCCATGTGGGTTTATTTATTTACGACTATTCCTCACAAGTGGTGGGTTTTGCTGACCGTGATTATGGTCAGTGCCGGAATTGAACCCGGGTTAATTATTAGAAGAGCAATCCATCGTGTTGGAGGTACTTTTGCCGCGTTGTTAGTTTTAATTCCCTTGATTTATCTCATGCAGGTCAATTATCGATTAATCCCCATTGTATTTATTGTCGCGATCATTGGATTAGCTGTCACGGCATTAAATACCAGACGGTACGATATCAGTGTTTTTTTCATTACTCTTGTTGTTTTTTTGCTTTTAGCACAAACAACGGACGCAAACTCCCCCGAGGGGCCATTTGAAATGGTATTGAATCGAGGGATATGTACTTTGATTGGCGTCTTTATCGTTTTGGTTGGCGATTATTTTTTGTTTCAAGCCTATCGTTATTCGCAAAAACTTTATTTATTTCACCAAATGATGGTATACAATTTTTTTAACGATACCATGCAGCAAATCGTCAAATGCCGATCTAAAAAAATTAATACCTTTATTTTTGTTGAACAATTGCGTGGCCAAGTCATTAAACATTGTGCTCCTATCGCAATTAGTTCTGAAAACTTGAAACTGGAAGTAAAAATCAGCGCCGAAACCAAAAAAAGGGTCGACATTTTTCAAGAAACAATTTGGGATCTACGAAGGCTTATCTTTGCGTTATGCGTTTCAGAGTTTGTTTTACATTCCTCAACAACAACGGAGAAATATTTACAACAGTTTCAGATATTAATGAAGAAGGCAAAGGACAATTTTATATATACTGAAGATATTATAGGATAGATTCTCCAGACATTAAATGTCACCGTCCTACGCCCCAGGAGGACGGGGTTCGTGACACGTCATCCCGGAGGTAGTGAAGGAACTCTGACCCGTGGCTCGTCATTACTCAAGCTGAGGGAGTTGGGTAGTATCTACATTCTGTTAGTCAGTTGAGATCTATATTCACTCGGTTCTGCGGTAACCTGATTTAAAATTACTGCTCTTTTTTCGGTAATAACTCGATTCAAAATTCTTAATTCAGAAATTGCATCCGTTTTCTTTTGCTCCAAGCCAGTCACCAGCTGATTCAAATGATCAATTTTTTCAGATGTATTTGAAATTTCGGTGTCTAAATGCAACTTTTGATAATCATACTGCTCCATCGGTGAAGCACCTGCCGCTTGTCGTCCAAGAAAACGATTAGTCCTGCTGTAATCGGCAAGTACGCTATTTAATTGCGCGCGATATGCTGCTTCTAAGGTTTCTACTGTGCCATAATTATTTTCATGCACTTGTTTTCTGTTCTTAAGCCCATCCAGACGTTCTTGCGCATTTGCTAAGTCTTTATTGCAGCGATCGATTCGCTCTTCCAATTTCTCAAAATGAGGTCCGTATGAGTGGTTAATATCGAGTAATTGCTCCAAGGTCAGTTGTCTAAAATATTGTTGCAGTTCAAAAGCAGTTTTATTTGGAAATTTTGACATGGTTTACTCCATAAGGTGCAAAAAATCAAATAATATCCTTTTGTTACTCAAATAAAAAGTTAATTTACCATTTTGGCTATTTATAAGTCTTCATTTGATCGGAAATTAGGAAAACCTGGGCTAAGTGAGCTGGTTTACAAAAAAGGGTTATCTTATTGTATGTCGCCTAATGTATTAGAATTATCACCATGAAGCGTATGAATTAGATTGATTTTAATGAGCTCAGCCAAGGTCTTAGCCTCCATTTTTCGCATGACATTGGCACGATGAACTTCTACAGTGGAGATCGATATATCAAGCTCATGAGCAATTTGCTTATTTAATTTTCCCTCAATAACAAAATCCATCACTTGCCGCTCACGCTTGGTCAATCGTTGAAGACGTTCAAAAAAATCAGATTGAGATTGGAGGGGATAACTATAGGTTTTTTTTAGCAATTTTTGCGTGACTTCAAGTAAATGCTGATGATTCACTGGTTTAAGAATAAAATCAGACGCTCCCGCTTTCATTGCACGAACAACCATTGGAATGTCAGCATAACCCGTAATCATAATCACTAAAAGTTGAGTTTTTGATACACTCAGATGTTGCTCCAGTAACTCTAAGCCACTAATGACTGGCATACGCACGTCAATAATCAAGCACCCTCTTTGCTTCAGATCATAATTTTCAAGAAATTCCTTCGCATTACTATAGGTGTATACGGGAATATTTACTGATTCAAATAACCATCGAAGTGCTTGGCAAAGCTCAGGATCATCATCTACGATAAAAACTGCAGCATCGGTGAAATCCATCTCTATTTCCTTAGTGAATGAGTACTAAGTTGAATGCAAGTAATTCATACAACAGGATATTCCTATCCTCCAACAGAATCCAATTACAATGGGTTCGTTGTCTTGATAAATCCGGTTCCTTCATCACAAAAATTCACTCTTATTATAATTTTAGCAGTTTTTTTTATCTATTGTGACGTACTGAGGTTGTTGCGTTTATTAGGGTTTACCTCAGCTGTGTAAACCCCATGAGTCATATTACGATAACATTTTGAATAATAACAAAACAATTTAATTGAGCAAATAGAAAAGAACTTCCAATTGTTCAGCAGGAGATTTATTTATGGAAAAAAAAGTAGCCGTTGTTACCGGTGGCACTGGAGGGGTAGGTACTGCAATCTGTAGACGTCTCGCAGCGAATTATAAAGTCGTTGCTTGTCACTTTAAGAATGGCAAACATGATGAAGTATTACAATGGCAAACCCTACAAAAAAAAGCAGGTTATAATGTTGAAATTCTCTTTGCAAATTTAGTCAATTTTTCTGATTGTGAAGCCATTACAAATTCAATTATAGAACGCTTTGGCCATATTGATATTTTAGTAAATAACGCCGGTTCTACCTGCGATGTTAGTCTAAAACAAATGGAACCACATCATTGGCAACAAGTTGTGGATGCCAATTTAACCAGCACATTCAATATCACCCGTCATGTACTTCCCTTCATGATTGAAAAAAAATTCGGTCGTATCGTGTGTATTTCATCCGTTAATGGCCGAAAAGGACAATTAGGGCAATGCAATTATGCGGCTACAAAATCCGCTTTATTTGGCTTCACCAAGAGTTTAGCGCTGGAAGTTGCCAATAAGGGGATCACCGTGAATACTATTTCTCCCGGTTATATTGAAACATCAATGCTGGCCACTATGAAAAAAGAAGTCATCGGTAAGATTACCAAGAGCATTCCTGTAGGACGCCTTGGAAAACCTGAAGAAATTGCCAACGCCGTATCTTTTTTAGTGAGTGAAGAGGCAGGATTTATCACCGGTTCAAACCTGGATATCAATGGGGGCCAGTATATGTAGCGCGGGGTATATTTATCCATTCTTCCAACTCCGGTTGCTTAAAAGTCACTGCAGGGTTTGGACGCTTGTAAACTCAATAAGAAGCATTTTATTTTTTAAAATCGATTGGTTCCTCATCCCTGAACACAGCCAAGCTAAAATAGTGCCTTTTTCATTCTTTCTGTAATAAGATGAAAATAATAAAGCATTTTTTATCCAATGATAACTTGAGTATGAAATCAATAATCAACACCAATAAGCGCGGTGTTCATTAGGGTTTTTGGAGGAGATCATCATGCCAAAGCTTCATCATAATATTGAGCTCAAAGAAGTAACCAAAGAGAAGCTGCCTGGTAAAATTGCTTCCTCTCTATCAAAGGGAATCACTGAAAAAAGAATATTAAGTGATCAATTTGGGGACTATTATCTGATTAAAAAGCCAGATGCCTTAACGATAGAAGACGTATTTAAAGGATATCTTTCTCATGAGGAACTGCAAAAACCCTCCTTTGACACCATGGAGCATATTTTTTCAATTAAACTTGAAAGTGCCTTTCTGGAGATTTTAATTCCTCGGATGGCCAAAAAAATGTTTGAGGGGATTTTAGAAGTCCCGGAAAATTACCTCCATGTCGATAAGGACAAATCCATTGGTGTCATTTCAAAATTCATCAATAGTTTTTCTGAATTTTTATCGCAAAAAGAAGCCGTCAAATCGGAACCCTTATTCGAACGGGAGCAATTACCCAGACGTGATGATTTATCACTTACCTCTGAAGAAGCACGATTTCTAGGTCAATTGTACGCAGTAGCACTCGTGTTTAATTTATGGGATTTATTGAATTCGAAATTACTCAATTCGGGCTATTGTGTGGATAAAAATGATGTAAAGCGAGCTGCTATTGTTGATTTTGGTTGTGGAGGTACTCTAAGTTATAAAGGAAGACATGCAGATACACTTGCTTTTGATGATCCTGATTTTTCTCCAACTAAAAAAGTAAATTATTCATTTTTTGGACAAAAATATCGTGATCATTATCGTCATGGTTATGCCTTACCTTTTGATAAATTGGTTGCCCCTCTTTTGCCTCATACGATAATTGCTGATTTATTCGATATGTCTAAAGAAGATAAAATTAGCCGCTCCATGCTTGAAGGTTTTTGTGAGGCAATTACCACAGCGGAGAAAAACATGACTCAAGATCCTCATTTATTAGAAAACGCCTTGCTCCAATCATTGAACGCAATTACTTTAGATTCCTCGATACAAACAAAAGATTTGAAATCTCATCTTAATGCTGAATTTTATGGGAAGCCAGAAAAAAACGCACATGCTTTAGTGACTATTCTTCCGCAACGTCTTCATAGCGTCAAAATGCTTCTCATGCAATTTAAGGTTGGCATCTCGGCAACTGAGATTCAACAGGAAATCAGAGACTATTACTATTATTCCCAAAATTGGGTAAAACCTTAAAGGAACTGCATCGTTCATCAATCCACTCAATTGGAATTTGCTATTTTAGAATTTTGTGTGTATTAATTTAATATCGTGATGCACCATTTTTTCTCATCCTTCTAAAATATGTGAGGCATTCTATGCTTTTTAACCCTCTTGATAATAGTTATCTTTATAATATCTATGATTTCAATATGCGTTTACTTCAGCCTTACTCCGATTATTTTGACAATCTGGCAAAACGTCTTCGCAGAGTGTCTGACAATATTAATTTGCCCGTTAACATTCCATATATGCCCAATGAAGGACAAGAGGTGTTAAAAAGAATATTGGATTCCTCTTCAGGTTATTTTCGTAGGTTATCTGGTTACTCCTACATATTTCACATTGTTACGAATGTTTACGATAAACCCCAATTTGATATTAACGAAGTGAAAATCGATGATGAGTACTACGATGTTCAAGAAGAAATTATCAATAAAAAAAGTTTTTGCAATCTGATTCGTTTTAAAAAAGTAAATGCTGAACACCTGAATTTACCCAAATTACTCGTCGTTGCACCGATGTCCGGACACTATGCCACTTTGTTGCGGGATACCGTCAAAAATTTACTTCCAATGTACGATGTTTATATTACTGACTGGAAAAATGCTCGTGATGTGCCCTTAATTGAAGGTTCGTTTGATTTGGATGATTTCATCGATTACATCATTTCTTATTTTAATTTACTTGCACCCAATTTAAACGTCATGGCGGTATGTCAGCCGACAGTCCCGGTTTTAGCTGCCGTTGCTCTAATGTCCACCAATAATTCACCGAACCTTCCTCGCACAGCGATATTGCTAGGGGGGCCTATTGATACGAGTCAATCACCTACTTCGGTCAATGAATTAGCGTCTTCCAGAGGAGACGATTGGTTTCAACAAAATGTCATCTCGATTGTGCCCTCTCGTTTTCCGGGTGCAATGCGTCTGGTTTATCCTGGGTTTATGCAACTTGCAGGTTTTATGAGTATGAATTTTCAACGTCATGTGGAATCACTGCAAAAAGCAGTCGATCGATATGCCGATAACCAAAAAGAAGCAGCCTTTAAGATAATCAAGTTCTACCTTGAATATTTTTCAACGATGGATTTGACTGCCGAATTTTACATGCAAACTATCAACACGGTTTTTCAAGAAAAACTACTAACAACCGGGCGCTACAAATCGCGCGGACATAATGTGCGCTTACAAGACATAAAGAATACTTCTATTCTGGCAATAGAAGGGGAACGCGATGACATCACGGGCGTAGGACAAACAAAATCGGTGCTCAGTTTGTGCAAGAATCTACCTGATACGATGAAAAAATATTTCCTTGCTGAAGGAGTAGGTCATTATGGATTATTCAACGGCAAAAAATTCCGCAACATCATTATCCCGGAAATCCATGCCTTTACAGAGGAGCATACTGATTCTTAATATACAGGAAAAAATTTTCTTGGATAATTCAATATAATTGACCGCACCGACATAAAAAATAAGCTATATTAAAGTGAGACAATCAAAAGGAACTGATATGGCTACTACAAATAATGTTGTTCATCATCATGAAAAAGAAACGTTACAACATCATCGCGGCTGGCTCTTTGGTTTCGGAGTGCTCCTGTTAATCCTGGGTTTTATTGGTTTAGGCATGGAAATCGCATTAACCATAGTGAGTATGTATTTTTTTGCAGTGCTACTTATGGTTTCCGGGCTATCCCACATTGCTGATGCATTTAAATACAGAAAATGGGAGGGTGCCATTTGGAAAGTCTGTATTGGCATATTGTACCTCATTGGAGCAGGTATCATCCTCTATGATCCGTTGTTAGCCTCAACTATCATTACAGCATTATTGGCTTGGACGCTTATCGTTATCGGCGTTACTCGTATTATCATGTCCATTTCATTACGGCATACGACAGGCTGGGGTTGGATTTTACTTGCAGGATTGAGCTCCCTAGTTCTTGGGATTCTAATTTTATTACATTGGCCAATGAGTGGATTATGGGTAATCGGACTGTTTATTGCAATTGACATGATAGTGAGTGGTTGGACTTATATACTCATTGCAATTGCTCTGCGCACCTCTAAAAGGTTACCTAGCTAAGCGTCGGCGTTTTTGTTTCTCATTAGATAGTGAGCAGAATCTTTAATCTGATCGGGCATTTTGCCCATCAGATTTACCTTGCCTCTGGGAGAAACTCATAAATTGACCTATCTTACTCATTCACATGAGTTTGCATGTCCCCAACCCTACTCCGGATTTTCTTAACGTTTTTAATAAGTGAGGCACTGGAACTATCTCTTTTTATAGAGCTATTTATAAAAAAAAATTCTAGAATTATAGAAAATAGGAGTGAGATATGGACAAGCTTCCCAAAGACGGTTTTATTCTTTCTATCCGTAGCCGATTAGTTATTGGCTTTGCAACGCTTTGTTTGCCCTTATTGATATCAATTATGCTATTGCTCCCCAAAATAAATTGCATCATGCAATTGAGCCAATTAATTAATCGCGAAAGTTTACCTCAAATTCTTGATACCCAAATTTATCAGGCCCAAGATATTCTCGAACATTGGGCAATGACAGGAGATCCCAAGGATAAAGACTCTTTTGCGCATATGTGGAGAGAAATTAATGAAACTCGAAGTCAATGGAATCAGATTATGCACTCCAGCGAGCTGGATAATACTGAGTTACAGAAAAAATGGGACAAACTTCAAAACTTGTATCAGCCTCTTTATGAAATCCAATCTAAAATAATCAATGCCCCCAGAGATCCGAATAATCCTAATAATGTAGAAAACAGTAGAAATAATACAAAACAAATTCAAAATGCAATGATTGATATTATTGATGGTCCCTATTCCTCTGAGGAAGGAAAAAGAATAGGAGGCTTTTTTAATGAAATATCATCAGAAATTGCCAAAAGTACTAATAGAATAAATGAAAGCTTAAGTTCTTTAAAAAAATCGGCCTATGGGTTACTTGCTTTCGCGATTGCTCTAACTCTGATTGTGCCTTTTGTGACCCAAAAATCGATATTAGCCGCCGTGGATTTTGCTATTGATATTGCGAAACGAATTGCTGCGGGTGAGCGTAATGTTCCAATTCAACTTCGCTCAACAGGTAGGCTTGGGAACTTGTTTATAGCACTTAAGGCCATGCAAGAAGCAATTGCAGCAAATGATGAGGCGCTGCGTGCGAAAGAATGGGAAACTCGAGAATTATATGAACAACTAGTCAATTCATCAAAAAAATTCAGCGAATTCAGCAGCAAAGTTGCTGCAGGGGATCTTCAAGAGCGACTTAAACTTGATCAAGAAGACATATTGCACGATTTAGGCCGTGATTTAAATTCCATGACCGATGGTTTGGCATTCATTACTAAAAATATTACCGAAGTCAGTACGAACATAGTCACTATGGTAAACACGGTGAAGACTTCTGCAGAAGAGCAAGCAGAAGGTATTACCTCACAAGCTTCCGCTATTAATGAAATCAGCGCTTCACTGGAAGAAATGGATAAAAGCTCGAAACAAACCATGGAAAAAGCTCAAACGTTGCGGGAGGTAGCTAAGAATACTTATGAACAAGGGAAATTAGGTACGCAATCTGTAGAACAAAGCATTCTGGGTATTAGAGCTTCAGAAGAAAAAATGAAACTCATTGCCCAAACCATACTGGATTTAAATAATCACACCCAACAAATCGGTGACATCACCTCAGTGGTCAATACTTTGGCGCAACAATCAAAGATGTTGGCATTGAATGCTGCAATTGAAGCATCAAAAGCTGGAGAATCAGGAAAAGGCTTTGCAGCAGTAGCTAAAGAAGTAAGAAATCTCGCCGAACAATCTGAACAATCAACAGTACAAGTACAAAAAATTCTTGAAGACATTCGTCGCGCTACCGAAAAAGCGGTTATTGTTACCGAAGAAGGGACTAAGACATTGGATTTAGGAGCAAAATTGATTGAGAATGCAGGTAAAATCATTCAAACACTGAGCCAAATGATTAATGATGCCTCTATAGCAAGTCAACACATTGAGGTAGCCATTCGTCAAGAAGCAGTCGGAATCGAGCAAATCGTTGAAAGCATGAATGAGATAAATCGCACAACTTCCACTTTTTCCAGCGGCATCAAAGAAATGATGACCTTTATTCATCATTTGGACGAGATTGCCAAGCAGCTCAAGGATGATGTGGATGTGTATAAAGTCTAGAAGGTTGGATCAAAAGGACCCAACCAGCTTATTATCATTATCTATGCCAGCTAGATCCCCATCGTGTGGTACCACAATGACCGTTAAAACAACCTTTATTCACACTCGTATGGTGACAATCGCCTCCACGACAGACGGTATAACTTCGGTGATATCCCCAGGCAAAAGAGTTAGATATAAAGCCGCTCATCACGATAATCAACATAATTTTTTTTGATAGCATAACCACTCCTTGAAATTATTTACTCAACAAGATCAACAAATATACAAATTGTATGGTAAGTATAGTTTAGTTTAATGGGTTTTTGTTGATCTTGATTTATAGAGAGAGATAGCAAAGGAAAGTCGAGCCTTGACGGAGATTTCTATGGGTCACTATTACCCCTTTGGGTAACCCAGTAGAACCCGACGAGGTATATTGCAAAAGCGACATCATCGGCTTGAGCACTTGATAAGGAAGGAATCACAGTGCCTGTTCTAGGGAGTTCATTCATGCAGATTAAGTCAGATTTTAGTTAAAAGCAGTTCAATGGTCATGGCTTACCTTCTTAAATCTATATAATTTTCTTAAATGTTAAATTGATTCAAAACAAGGAATCCTTTTCGGTAATGATTTATTCGCGTAGGCAATTTCCTCTATTAGAAAAAAATGGATACTGTGGATAAAATGAACGATGTCTGAAATAAATCGCATCGGATAGAAAATAAAGCCAGAAACACCCTTTCAACATAACAACACAGACACTTGGCATTAACTCTTCTCGTTTTATATACTAGGCTTCAACCCAACGGGGCTTAAAACCAATTTTCGGTAAATTATAGTATAATTCTTATACATAATATCAAATGATATACAAAGCCTAAAAAACTTGGATTTATCCCCAACTAAATGGTGATGTAAGAGAACTCTGATGCATTGAGACTCAAGTCGTTAAAGCACTTCTGTTTTGCTCTGGAGTCTTGGACAATATAGGGGATGAGATAAAAGACCCCCACAAAATACTCTTTGCTTTCTTATGAGCTAAAGTACATTTCATGGATCTAATCGATGTAAAGGAGTACAAATGAATCATATTCTTATTGTGTATCAGCAACAAATTGAAGCATACAAAAAACATTTTATCAGTGTACTCGAAGGTTTTTTAAGGCAAAGAAATTATGAGCTCACTGTATGTACCTCATTAAAAGATGCTTACGCTGTGAGCAGCTTAAATCCACGAATTGTTACGATTCTTTATGATTGGGATGATTTCGGCTTTGATGATTTACATCATTTTTCAAATCATAATAAATTGTTACCTATATTTGCAATGGCGGATCAGCATGCCTCCATTGACATAAACCTAAGTGATTTTGATCTCACTCTCGACTTTTTGCAATATGATGCAAACTTAGCACATGATGATTTTAAACGCATATTACTTGCCATAGAAAAATATCAACAAGAAATTTTACCTCCATTTACCAAAGCGTTGATGCATTACGTGCACGAATTGAATTATGCGTTTTGTACCCCCGGGCATTTAGGAGGTACGGCGTTTCAAAAAAATCCTACCAGTGCCGCATTTTATGATTTTTTTGGTAAAAATATTTTTCGTGCCGATCTATCCATTTCAATTGAAGAACTTGGAAGTTTACTGGACCATTCAGGACCCCAACGTGATGCAGAGGAGTTTATCGCCAATATCTTTAAAAGTGATCGCTCATTAATTGTAACCAATGGCACATCAACATCGAATAAAATAGTGGGAATGTATTCGGCGACTTCCGGGGATACTGTAGTGATTGATCGTAACTGTCATAAATCGATCGCCCATTTTCTGATGATGGTCGATGTTATCCCCATCTATCTAAAACCAACGCGAAATACTTATGGTATTCTTGGTGGGATCCCTAAATCAGAATACTCAGAACAAGCGATCCACGATAAAATTCTTGGGCATCCAGAGGCAACTGCGTGGCCTACTTACGCGGTCATTACTAACTCGACCTATGACGGCATACTTTATAAAGTTGAAAACATCCAAAACGAACTCAAGGTAAAACACTTGCATTTTGATAGTGCGTGGGTCCCCTATACCAATTTTCATCCCATTTACGCTGAAAAATTTGGACTTAGTTTAACGCCCCTAAAGGATCAAGTGATCTTTGAAACGCAGTCAACGCACAAATTATTGGCAGCGTTCAGTCAATCATCGATGATCCACATTAAGGGTTCTTTCGATGCAGCCACTCTTGATGCCAATTACATGATGCATATGAGTACCTCTCCTTTTTACCCTCTTGTCGCCAGTTGTGAGGTCTCCGCGGCAATGATGGCCGGTAATCATGGATATGATTTAATCAATGAAGCGATTGAATTAGCATTGGACTTTCGCATGGAAGTAAAACGCTTAAAAAAACAAAGTACCGATTGGTATTTTGACGTATGGCAACCGACCTTAGAAAAAAAATCATCCTGCTTTCCCTTAAAACCCAATGAAAAATGGCATGGTTTTCGTAACGTCGATGAGGATCATTTGTTTTTAGATCCAGTGAAGGTAACCGTGCTTTTACCAGGAATCAAAAATGATGAGCTCGATGATTGGGGAATTCCAGCGGTCATTGTGGAAAAATTTCTTGCATCGCATGGAATTATTGTCGAAAAAACAGGCCCCTACTCCATGTTATTTTTATTCAGTTTGGGAATTACTCGCGCAAAATCAATGGCATTATTGGCTGCTTTAAATAAATTTAAACAACTTTATGATGAAAATGTACCGGTCAAAATCTTACTCCCTCAGTTGCATCAAGAACATCCTGAATTTTATGAAAAGATGCCCATTCAATCGTTGGCTAAAGCCATCCACGGTTTAATGCAAAAACATAATTTGCCGCAAGTGATGTATCATGCTTTTGATACATTACCTAAAATCGTCATGACACCTCATCAGGCTTACCAAAAACTCATTCGGCAAGAAACACAATTGATCCCCCTATCCCAATTGAAAGATAAAATTTCTGCCACAATGATCCTGCCTTACCCACCAGGGGTTCCTTTAATTATGCCAGGAGAACAAATTACAGATGAGAGCGAACTGATTCTTGATTTTCTCCTTATGCTGGATGATATAGGAGAGGCACTACCAGGTTTTGCAACTGAAATTCATGGTGTTGTCACTGGAGAGGATGGAAAGAGTTATGTGCAGATAATTAAAAAAGCTTAACGCCGTAATGAGGCTCCAGTACATTGAGGTAAAATGATCTAGACACAGGCAGAAAGGCTTGGTTTTGAGCAATTTATGATATAATTTATTGTGTAACTAATGATCTTTGATGATGCGATATAAAATTACAGAGCAATTTGCGCGCGGCGAAGAAAAACTCATTGCTGAGTTCAATGAGTTAAAAAATATAAATTTATTCCTTACAAAAAAGGTCGCCAATTCAGCTCATGAAAAGCAAAAAATTATTTATAGAATCTACGATGATTCTGATTTATTGGATGTGTTAAATAATGAAAATGTCTCTGTAGCCTATGCAAAATATGCAGAAGGTAATGGAGATCTTAATATCATCCAGCTTCCATTCATGGTGCTGAGTAAGCCAGAAAGCGTACAGGAAAAAAGTGAGATTGCTCGCTTTAGCGAGAAAATTGATGCCGATTTATTTATAGAGAATAAGTGCGAATTAGATAAAACGGTACAAGATAACGATCTCTTTTTTCTATTTAAAAATCAAAATCTTATTGATACCTTAAACCGGGTTATCAATTCACATCGAAAAAAAGAAGCCATTCGCTCTACTGAACATGAAAAGGGAGCAAAATTTCATCCATCGCCATTACCAAACCGCCCAAAACCTCCAGGTGGTCCTAGTGACTGCTGGATTGAAGAAGATGAAAAGAGTTGAGAAAAACTGTACCCACCAACACCATGAACTGAGCCCCCCGTTCTCAAGCTCTTGGTGCAGTCATTGAGCAAACTGTATCTTCATTAAATTCAGTGACAAAATTTTTCAGCATGTTTTCAACTTCAGAATGGATGGCTTCTTTGGCATTTGGCTCCATATTTTTAATATATTGCTCTGGATGATGCAAAAGAGAATCTAGAGTAATTATTTCTGCCGAAGATACCGATTTATTGAGTTCTCCCTCAAGAATAAGATTAATCGCAGAAACGATATGGCTGGCATCCTTTTGCTTTCTTAGACGATTAAGTATCGCTTGAACATGGATCTTAAAAGTATTAACTTCTGTAAAAAATTTATAATTTTTAGTTTCACGCATAATAATGTTTTTCGATTCTTGCAACACATAACAAAAAGTTGCAATATTGTATAATAACTTACAACTTTATTCCATTTTCATGCATAGCAAATCTGCATTTTTCGCTTCTAATTACTATTTTTCAATAGATAACTTTGATTACGTCTTTCGAAAAATAGTCTTAGATGCCTATGCGAAGCGTTTTAATAGCGTGGCAGATGCTCGACTTTATTTAGCAATATGCGGAGTAGACCTAGAATCCACAGTCAAAATACTCTTAACAATGGAAAAAACGGGACTGCTGACGACACCTATAGCCGAAGCTATTTTTGCACCAGTGGGATGTGGTGATATTGCAAATGCATTTTGTAAGCTGATGACTGGTGATATCATGATCACTGGAAAAAAGGGCATTCTATCGCTTACCCCGCTCATTCAGGCACTTGAAAACGATTTGCCCAAAATTATCCGCATTGATATACCCGGACATTCTTATGTCATGTTGGCTTGTGAAAAAAAATTGGAAGGAGTTTGGGGGTATATTTATCAATCCAACGTAGCGTATGACATGGAAGATAATGCTTTTTCCCTTGCAGCATGGCTGATGGATGCGAAGTCGTGTAAAACCAATCTGTCGGAACATGTGCAAAAATTAGCGCGACTGATTAATCCTGCTGTTTCTAATTTAGAGAAAGAAAGCCTCTATTTTGAGTTATATTCTGCCAAACCCATCGTCGATGTAAAAGTTCCCGCGAACATGAAAGACATGGTCTCATACATTAATGAGAATATGAGTTTTCAATACACAATCAAATCGATAAGCTCCAGAGACATGCTCCATGTTTCAAAACGAATAGAAAAAATAGTAAGTCAGCACCCTGAAGAACAATTCGAATCGTTAGAGAGCTATATTTCTAGGATGAGAATAGAAGTAGCGTGTGATAATGAATTTTATCCTGTAACAGAGCCCTCTTAAGACGCGTCAAATGAATGCCTACTTAAGGATTTAAGATACAATGGAGGCTCTGCGCAACGCAGCCACCAAAAGACTGCAGTATTTTGCGCATGGCTATGCATCTTCGTGTGAACAATTATCTTTCATTAATGACCAATTATGTTACAATATGAGCAACATTAGATTGGAATTAGCTCGTGTCTTCCTTAACATCTCCAAAGAATTATCAATGGATAGCCAGTCTCTATTTTTTTCAAAGTATACCCTATGTGGTCGTCACGTTAATTGCAACCATCATGTTTCAACAATATGGGATGACCAATACTCAAGCTGCGTTTTTAACCAGTTTATTTATGATCCCTTGGACCATTAAACCGCTATTTACCCCTTTTTTGGAAGATCGTGCGAGCAAAAAAAAATTAACCCTTTATGCACAAGCCACCTTGAGTTTGCTTTTTATGTTCATGGCATTTGGTGTCGATACGCCCTATTTTCTTATATTGAGTTCATTAGGTTTTGCAAGTCTTGCCATTATTTCTTCACTTCATGATATTGTTTCTGATGGTATTTACTTACTTTTAAATAATGAGGAACAAAAAAGATACGTTGCTTGGCGCAGTTTCTTTTATCAAATGGGAAGGTTACTTATTAAAGGAGGCTTATTGGCCCTTATTGGCGGCCTTGCGTTGCACTATCAATTGAATGTATGGCGAATATTTTTTCTGAGCTTATTTGTCATAGGGCTTCTGCTTACCTATTACCATAAAGTTAAAATCCCAGAAAACGACTCACGAACCGAATCGATTCACTCCAACTATCACCAAATATTTAAAACGCTTTTCTTTAATCAAAAAATCTATCCTACATTGCTCTTTATTTTTTTATATAATTTTTCCGAAGCCCAAATGCAAAAAATCATTCCTTTATTTTTATTGGATCAAGAGGGCTTAGCACTCAACTTATATCAAGTTGGAGAGCTCTATGGGATTTTTGGAAGTACCTTATTGATGTTAGGTATTTTTATGTCGGGCTGGCTTATTACTCATTATAAACTGGAACTCTGTATCAAAAAGGTAACGGTACTCTTGCTTCTTGGTCATTCGCTCTATCTTTTATTTCCTCTTTTTAATGCAAACCATTACCTACTTTATCTGGTTATTCTATTCAATCAACTCACCGTAGGTTTGGCCAATGGTACCTATATGGGATATCTGTTGGAAGCAGCCAACAAAAGCGCCTACCCAATGTCCATGTACACTGTTTGTACCTCCATCATGGCCTCAAGTTATGTGTTTTTTGGTGCACTGAGTGGTTGGATGGAGCAACAACTGGGTTATTCTGTTTTCTTTCTTTATATTTTCACAGCAAACATAATGCTTGTCATAATAACTTTTAGAATGATGAATAAGTATGACTGACTTACTGATAAACTTAGAGAATGAATTAGTACAGGCACGCTCGCTTGCTGATTGTGATCTTGCCTTGAGTTATTATTTGAATAAAAAAGGGATTACCACGTTTTCATTTACTTATTATGCCTATCACCCCAATTCAGCCAATCATTTAAAATATGATATGTGTTCCGCCAATTTCAAAGTCTGGCATCAACATTACCTTGCAGAACAATACCAAAATATTGATAGCACACTGAGTTTTGTCTATAACAATCATTTACCAATTTATTGGAATTTAAAACAGCAATTGGCACAAGCGGCCAGTGAATCAGAACGTAAAATGCGTGAAGACTCTATTGCCTTTGGCGCAGAAGCAGGCTTATCAATCCCTATCCATGGTCCACATAATAATTTTGCCATTTTGTTATTGGTGCAAATGCAAAATCAGCACTGTAATTTACAGGATAACCGTGCACAATATGATTTTTTTGTTACCGCGCATCTCTACTATCACTACATCCAAACTCATCTTCTCGATCAAATTAGTGAGAAAGAAGCTTTTCATTTAACCCAGCGTGAAATTCAATGCTTGCTGCTGATCGCGGAACAACACTCCGTCAAAGAAATCGCTCAACGGCTTGAAATCAGTGAACGGACGGTTAATTTCCATATCCAAAAAATCAATAAAAAATTAGGCACTAAGAATAAATATCAATCCTTGGCTAAGGCTTTAGAATATCAATTATTAGTCTTATGATCCCCCTGTCACAATTGACAGTGGTTAATGACCAATTGACAGGATTAAAATTTATCTTCCTGTTCATTGGAGATACATAATGAATTTTTTTAAGAGAATTATTCAATTAACTACGATTACTGCTTCCCTAATTCCTGTAGGAGCCAATGCAAGCTTAACTTTATACACAACCAATTGGTCTATGTATGGCCAAATTCCTTACGAGTATGATGGAGCTTACAAAATAGGTCGGCCATATGGACAGTTAGCTTATGTGTATAATCCGGACATGGTCGCTCAATTCAATCAAGCGGATGTAGTCGCCTGGAGTTTTTTACAAGTATGGAACAGCAAAGATCCCAATCAAGCCCAATATCAAATCCCCTCCAGCTGGGATGGCTTAATGCATTTTGCAGATCTCTGGGGCGAGCTGCCTTTAGAAGGCTCCTGGATCTCACCTTTACCACCAGAAACAAGAGATTTCCTCGATTTTTGTACCGCAAATCAAGGTGCATGCAGTTCCATACAAATGAATGGCAACACCGGTCAAAAAGAATTATTCAATTACACAGATCAAAAAGGTGTGGGGCAACTGAATAGCTTTGGTGCCTTTATTCACTCCAATAAATATACAGCAAAACGGATCATAGCAATTGGTGGGGCCAACACGGTTGAAAATAAGGGAATCAGCACCGCTACATTCGCCGCCATCTTCGCCCATCAAGATAAATTTTTAAATCAATTTAAATCCTGGATGAATCATTTTAAAAACTTAAAGGGAATTGACTACGATTTTGAACCCCCTATTGATTTGCAAACAGGCGGCCAATTACCTCCAGATGCAAATACTCTGGCTGACTACAAACATCTTTTTGATTTAGTCAAAGCCAGCCGACAAACCTTAGGGAAAGATGCTTATATCTCTGTAACCATCACCGTGAATAAAGAGTATTTGGAGCAAATCAATCAATCCGTTGAGGGGGGTTGGTTTAAACAAATTGCAAGTTATGCCGACAGTGTTAATTTAATGACTTATGATTTACATGGTCCTTGGTCACAAAGTAGTGATCCCTATACAGCAGTTCATGCCTATTTAAAGCAACCAGAAACCAGTCATAAAGATGAGTTTGCCATTAACTATGCAACAGATTCCATCACAGAACAAGTTCTTGCATACGGTATGCCCAAGGAACAATTGCAAGTGGGTCTTGCGGCCTATGGCCGAGGATTTTCTGGGGTAGCAGCTGGTGACAACCCTGATCTACCTGGTTTTGAACAACCATGGACGGGGGCAAGTCATTTTGCTGCTGAATATTCAATACAAGATGGTCTGCTCCCTTATAAATCAGTAGATAAATTGGTAAATCAACTCGATTATAAGAGCTATCGAGTCCATGCCTATGATGAGAACAATACCCCGTTGATTACGGGTTCTTATCTCTACAACGCAACCGCCAAACAATTTATTGGCTATCAATCTCCAGAGGTAGTTAAGGAGGTATGCCGGTTTATCAAAAACAAGCAACTTAAAGGCGCCATTATGTGGAGTGCTGATACCGACTTACCGGTTTCGAATCCCAACAGTTTGGTTGCAGCTTATAAAAGTTTATGTAACTGATCGTGTGGGGTACTCCCCCTCACCCTAACCCTCTCCCCAAAGGGGCGAGGGGATTTTCGCTAATCCTTGTAGCCCGGATTACGCTGCGTTAATCCGGGCTACCTACAACGCGAACCTCGATATAAATCTTGAATCCCCGTATCTACTTAACTATTATTAAAAATATTACCCTCCCTAACTCAAGACAATGAATCTATTCTCTTTTCCCATAGCATCGAAATGGAAAATGATTTTGGTCTTCCTATCACTGATTGCTATTGTTTTATATCTCATTATGAAAATAATGAATGTCCCATTGGCTGAAGTTCCTTTAGTGATCATCATAATCATTGGAGGCATCCCTTTATTTTTACAAATCGTAAGTAAACTGTTTCAAGGTAATTTAGGGGCAGACTCCTTAGCTGCTATTGCATTAGTCACCGGTACCCTTCTCCACGAATACCTAGCTGTTGCGCTCATTATTCTCATGTTGGCTGGCGGGCAAACGTTAGAGCTATATGCCATGCGTCAAGCGTCCTCTGTCTTAATGGCCCTAGCCGCACGTATGCCTACTAAAGCACATCGAAAATCAAAAGAACGAATTGAAGACATCACATTAGATGATATTGGTATCGGTGATGACCTTGTTATCTATCCCTATGAAATTTGTCCCGTCGACGGCAACGTTGTGGAGGGGCATGGCATGATGGATGAATCCTATCTGACCGGTGAACCTTATATGATTTCCAAAGCGCCAGGAACCTCTGTAATTTCGGGCGCAATCAATGGCGAATCCCCGCTAACTATCCAGGCAACCAGACTCCCCTCCGATTCACGTTATGCAGCAATTGTTGAAGTACTTAAAGAAGCAGAACAAAAAAAACCATCTTTACGACGATTAGGAGACCAGATTGGCGCCATTTTTGCCCCATTAGCCTTAATCTTCGCATGTGCCGCCTGGTATTTCACTGGAGATTCGATGCGGTTTCTCGCAGTAGTCGTCATTGCAACACCTTGCCCTTTACTCATTGCCATTCCAATTACCTTGATCAGTGCGATTTCTATGGCAGCAAAACAAAGTATTATTATTCGTGATCCAACAGTTCTTGAGCGATTACCAACCTGTCGTACTGCAATTTTCGATAAAACAGGAACATTAACCTATGGTAAACCCGCATTATCAGAAATCCATGTTGCCAAAAACACAATCCTGAATTCAGATCACATTTTGCAATACACAGCAAGTTTGGAACGTTATTCAAAGCATCCTCTTGCTCCTGCAATCCTCAAAGCTGCTGAAGAGCGCCATTTAAAATTGCTTGAGGCCTCTCACGTCTCTGAAAAACCAGGACAAGGGCTAAGTGGTATTATCGGACATCATCAGATTCATGTGACCAGTCGTAATAAATTTCTGCTTAATAAACCTGAATCCACCAACGAGCTTCCACCTGAATCTCCAGGATTAGAATGTATTATTCTTTATGATGAACAATTTATAGGTTCATTAGTTTTTCATGATGCGCCACGTAAAGAAGGGAAATCTTTTATCAGTCATTTATCCCCTTCCCACCAATTTAAAAAAATAATGCTGGTATCAGGGGATCGAGAGTCTGAGGTAAGATATTTAGCTTCCCAATTAAATTTGAAAGAAATTCATGCCTCACAAAGTCCGGAACAAAAGCTTGCCATTGTTCGTGAAGAACGAAAAAAAGCGCCCACCCTATTTATGGGGGACGGTATTAATGATGCTCCAGCGCTCACCGCAGCAACAGTTGGCATTGCCTTTGGACAATACAGCAATATAACCTCCGAGGCAGCCGGTGTCGTCCTCATGGAAAATACTTTAAATAAAGTAGATGAATTAATTCACCTGAGTTTGGGTACCCGCAAAATTGCATTACAAAGCGCTGTTGGAGGAATGCTACTGAGTGTTATTGGGATGAGTTTTGCCTCTATAGGTTATATCACTCCCGTCACAGGTGCCATTCTTCAAGAAGTAATTGATGCACTTGCTATTGTTAATGCGCTCAGGCTTGCATGGGGTGGCAAAATTAAAATTGATTTACCCCCTGTTTCTGCCAGCTAAATGGTGTCGACAGTCGACAAACAATTTTCCCTCCAATGGTCATTTATTTGTACTAGCTTAACTATAATGTATATAGGAACATGAAAATTGGAGGTATGGGATATGAACTCGCTCAAACAGAATGATCCTTATGAGGCCAGAGTTACAATTGAAAAAAAAATTATCTCTAAAACAACAGGACAAAGCATCGACGCGTTAAAGGTACATCTAAGCGAACAATGTGATTTAGAACACTCCGGGGCGGAAGGAGAAATTATTGAACTGGCCACAGGCAAGATTATCTACAGATGTCATAAACAAACAATAATCGATCAATAAATTTCCCCAACCTCTCTTAAGCACATATGAGCTAGCATCATATTAACCTTTCAACTTGATATCCAAATCGTTTACAATAAAAACATCATCTTGAATACCAAGGATTGGCCATGCAAAATTCATACGGGTTTGGCAAAAAAGTCAACTATTCATTTGAGCAAGCCCTTCAGCAAATTGCTAATGAACTACAAAAAGAAGGCTTCGGAATTCTTACGGAGATTGATGTCTCCGCAACCATGAAGCGAAAATTGAATAAAGAGATTCCACCGTATCGTATCCTTGGGGCATGTAATCCTCATTTAGCACAGAGTGCTCTTGAAACTGATCCCTCAATTGGTTTATTACTTCCTTGCAATGTAGTTGTCCGACAAGATGATGAAAAACAAGTCCACGTAGAATTTATGGACCCTGAAGCCATACTCCAATTAGTTAATAAACCGGAAATCAAACAGCTAGCCCAAGAAGTAAAAACCCGTCTCCAACGCGTTTTACATCAAATTTAAGGAAATAAAAAAATGATTTGGAGAGTTGGTCAGCTCAAGCACATGATTATCAGAAGGTATTGGTAGTACGATGATTCGCACCATTATACCCAAAAAATTGATTGTATTAGGACTTTGTCAATTGCTCGCCTCTTTTTTAGCAAGCGCTGAGAGAGTAAAACCAATCAGTTATATTGAAGCAGTGAGACTTTCACTCAGTAGCAATCCTCGTATTGGTGCAAGCCAAGCCCAAATTGAATCAGCTAGAGCAGCCATTATCGAAACCAGGGGAGCTGGCTTACCCAAGCTGGGTTTGGAAATGAATGCTGCTCGCAGCGACAATCCTTTAAACGTGTTTAGTTATAAATTAAGTCAGGGCAATGTTTCATTTGCTGATTTTGGCCTGGGGCAATTCACAGGTCCCGGATCAATTAATGTAAGACCACAGGCATTGGATTCACCAGGGTATTACAGTAATTACAATGCAGGATTTAAATTAATCGTCCCCATTTACTCAGGGGGTGAAACCATCGCAAGATTGAGGAATACCAATGCCCTAATGCGAGCTGCGCAACACGGCGATCAAGTGGCGCGTATGCAATTAGCTTATGAAATTCTCCAAGCTTACGAGGCTGTTCTTGCTACCAATAAACTCGTAGTTGTTGCGAAAGAAGAGCTCAATGCCGCTACCGCATATCTCAAAACAACAAAAACCCTTTTCAAACAATCGCTGGTCATAGAAAGTGACTTGTTACTGGCGGATACTTATCTGAGGACAGTAAAAACATCTTTAATAGAAGCACAAGTACAATTGCAAAACCATCTCGATGAGTTCCGCAGCTTAATTGGCCATCAGGAAGGTTTGTATGTTCCAAAAAATTCCGTCCAGTTTCCAACAACAAAAAGATCAATTGCCGCTCTGACACAAAAGGCATTCATCCGGAACGCACAATTGCGTGCAATTAAATCAACTATAGAGGCGGGTCGCGCCAATGTTGATGCAGTCAATGCAACAAACAAGCCGCAGGTTAACTTACAATTGCGGCAGGATTGGAATGGGAATACTGTTGGCGCTGGACTTCCATCAAATCTCATCGCCCTTGGTGTCAATTGGGAATTATTTAGCTCAGGTGAACATTCAGGAGCAGTTCAAAAAGCCGTTGCAGAGGTGAAACAAGCTACCTTTCAATTAGAGGATACTGCGAATGCACTGCGTCTTGCACTTATCCAGGCACGACGCGCTGAAGAAGTTGCAGCAATTCAATATGAAGCAAATCATGCTAATGCAATGCAAGCAAAAAAAGTGGTAGGCCATCTAAGCAAAAGATATGGGCGTGGATTAGTTCCACTTGGGCAATTGTTGGAAAGCCAAATGAAATGGGCTCAAGCAAAAAATCAGTGTATTCAATCACAATACAATCAAATTCTTGCCCGAGGACGATTGTTAATGCTAACGAATGAGTTAATTCCATCAGAGAAATAAAATAGTGTCATTTATTGGACAAATGAGAGTTGCTAATAAAAAGATGTTGTCACAACACTTTCAACAAAAAAATGCATCGGAGCACATGGATTTTGAATAAAAATATCTCACATAAACCACTATTAAACAGTGCTGGCCAGATGGCTAGAGCCTTTATTCACTCAAAACTCACGCTGCTCATTATTCTTAGTTCCCTCCTGTTTGGTGCACTTGCATTAGAGCTCACACCACGAACTTATAATCCTGAAATTGTAGTGCCCGTTGTTGCAATTTCCGTGAGTCGCCCAGGAAGTGATGCTCAAGAAATGTTGCATCAAATCGTCAGGCCATTGGAAGGACTTATGGCATCTGTACCGGGAGTGGATCATACCTATGGCATGGCCATAAATGACAATGCATTAGTTACAGTACGATTTAAAGTAAACGAGAACGAAGAAAACAGCCTGGTTAAAGTCTACAATCAAATCAACAGCAATATGGATAAAATGCCTTCGGGCACATTAATGCCGTTGATACAATCAATCAGTCTGTATGATGTCCCTCTATTGACAATTACACTGAGCTCCTCTCAATACAGCTCAACTCAATTGCAGAGCATGGCAACCAAAGTACTCGAGCAATTACGCGGGGTACCTCAAGTAGGTAAAAGCTGGGTGATGGGTGCATCACCTTCTGCACTGCGAGTATGGTTAGATCCTGATAAAATGGCTGCGCATTTCATTCCATTGCAAAAAATCAAGCAAGCATTGGAGATGAATAATATCAGCCTGAATGCTGGAAAATTGGAGCCTGACCTGCGTGAAGTTCCCTTACGTATCGAGGGAAATCTCATCTCCGCGGAGGATCTAAATCAAATCATTATTGGAGTAGATAATGGTAAGCCTGTCTTATTAAAAGAAGTTGCTCGAGTTGAGTTAGCACCCGCGGATGAACAAATTCGTTCCTATTTAGCCTTCGGCCCAAGCACCTCTAATCAGCCCACAGGGGTGCTCAAACCTGCAGTGACGCTTGCGCTGGCACGCCAAAAAGGAAGCAATGGGGTCGTTGTCGCCAATGCCATACTGGAGCGGTTAAAACTCGTTAAAGAAAATCATCTAATACCCAGCGATGTAACAACTACTGTGACCCGCAATTATGGTGATGATGCGAATGATGCCGTCAATACATTGATTGAGCATTTAGGAATTGCAATCACTTCTGTAGTGCTTCTTTTAATGCTGTTTTTAGGTTGGCGTGAAGCATCCATAGTGATTTTTTCCATCCCCCTGATACTTTGTATTGTATTAGGGATAGGATGGATATCAGGACAAACAATTAACCGAATCACCTTATTTGCATTAATTCTTTCGTTGGGTCTATTGGTAGATGACAGTATCGTTGTCATTGAAAATATCCATCGTCATATGATGCAAAAAGCGCAACATAACCTCACTCGTTTGATTGTTTATGCAGCAAATGAAATAGGCAAACCAACCATCATTGCTACCTTTACTGTCATTCTTGCCTTGATTCCCATGGCTTTTGTTTCAGGCATGATGGGCCCTTTTATGGCGCCTATCCCTTTTAATGCTCCTTTAGCGATGCTTACTTCACTGATTATTGCCTATACCGTTGTTCCTTACTTGGCTTATCAATGGCTAAAAACAAAACACCGCGCTTATTTGCACTCAGGGAATCAAACACCCATCTCTGAAGAAAAACACCACTTAAGCTTGATCCATAAAATTTATATTTATCTTTTTACTGCGCTTTTAAAATCTCGATGGATAAGATATTCATTTTACGCGTTTATTTTTGCGCTTTTATTTCTGGTGATGTTGCAACCTTTATGGCAGTTCATCCGGCCCTCAGGAACCAATGGCCCGTTGAGTCCCCTAGGCGTTGAACTGAAAATGCTTCCTGATGATAATGTGAATACCTTTTTACTTGAAGTGAACTCTGGAGCTGGTTCCTCCCTAGAGCAGACCCTAAAGATTGCAGATGATATTTCAAACGTTCTTGCCCAAAATCATTTTATAACCAATTATCAGCTCTTTTTGGGTCAAGCAGCCCCCGAAGATTTTGCAGCTATGGTTCGAGGGGATGCCATGAATACTGGCCCCCATTATGCACAAATTCGCGTTAACTTAATCAACAAACATGAACGAACTATTGGATCTCATGAAATTGCACAACAGGTTTATGATTCATTGTCTGAAGTCCGTCATACATATCCCTTGGCCCATATCAAACTTTTTGAAAGTCCTCCAGGACCTCCGGTTCGTTCACAAATGGAAGCGGGATTGTATGGACCAGATTACAATCATCTAAGAGAACTGGGACAATACATCAGCAACACTCTCTATCCCCAAATTTATGGGATGATCAATATTGATAATTCTGTCACTGAGGATTTAACGGAGTACAACCTATTGATTAATCGAAATGCTGCTGTGTTTTCAGGTCTGCTTCCTAATGCACTGGCTAACGAGATACGTAGTTATTTTAAAGGAGTTAATGTAGGTAGTGGACATAGACCAGGCCTTCTTGAACCAGAAAATATCATCCTTCGCTTGCCCAGAATCACGCGGAATAATATTACATCTCTAAAAAAATTGTATTTATTAAATCAGCAAAATCAACTTATCCCCCTATCAAGGGTAGTTGATTTCAAAAATGTAATCCAAGAAAAACCCCTTTTCACCCGCGATCAACATCAAGTCGTTTACGTTACAGGCGAGATGCTGCGCTCCAGCCCAGCCTACGCGGTAGCAACCATCACCCAGATGCTGCCCCATGAAAAACTGCCTCATGACATCCATTTAACCGTTGGAAATCTTGGATTTACAGAAGAGCAACCGCAGAATATTACTAAAAATCAATTACTTTGGCTTGGCGAAATGCGTTTAACATTAGACGTATTTCGTGATTTGGGCTCTGCATTTATAGTCGCAATCGTACTTATTTATATCTTACTGACAGGATTTTATCGGTCCTTTTTCATCCCTCTGATTATTATGGGAGCTATTCCACTCACAATCATTGGCGTATTCCCCGGTCACTGGATTATGCATCAACCGTTTACAGCCACCTCCATGATCGGGGTAATTGCTCTGGCAGGAATTGTTGTACGCAACTCTCTGTTACTTATCGATTTTATTTTAGAAAAACAGCGCGCCGGGTATTCAATCGAATCTGCAGTCACAGAATCGGGCGTAGTTCGTCTCTTGCCTATTCTGTTAACCGCTTTTGCCATTATTTTAGGATCCGCTGTGATGTTATCTGATCCTGTTTTTGGCGGGCTTGCCATTTCATTAATTTTTGGGGCATTTGCTTCAACTATACTTACATTATTCCTCATTCCTTTAATTTATTTGGGTTGGTGGAAATGGCGTAATTCTTAGCATGCTGACAAGGAGCCTCTGATGAACACTGAACGTATTGTTCGCATTGTTGCGGGAACATTTATTTTACTCTCTCTGGCAGTTGGTGTTCCACAAAGCCCGCTTTATCTCAGTAACTATTTTCTTTGGGTTACTGTTTTTGTAGGTGCCAATTTATTTCAAAGTGGATTTACTCAGTTTTGTCCTTTAGAAAAAATTTTGAATCGATTTGGTGTCGGTTGCAAATAGACAAGATTGAATCAGGGAGGATATGAGTA
The DNA here is from genome assembly GCF_026191115.1 of Legionella sp. PATHC035. Classification (NCBI taxonomy): domain Bacteria; kingdom Pseudomonadati; phylum Pseudomonadota; class Gammaproteobacteria; order Legionellales; family Legionellaceae; genus Legionella; species Legionella sp. PATHC035. Next base: position 879,497 of record NZ_JAPHOT010000001.1, read on the forward strand.
TGGCTCACATCATCGTTAAAGGGGCTGGAATTGGTGTCTCAACTGTCAACGCCCTCAGAGCCAAACTTGAAACAACCCATAAAATCACTTTAGCCCATGAGATTGACTCTTTCCAATTTGTTCCATCCAACGTTTGGGTCGGGAAAGGTTGGCGCTCGCATGAAGCAATTACTTTTGAAAATGCTTGGAATTAATCGGTTAGAATAGACTCAGTTTGCCTTCATTAGGCTATAATTTCAGTTAGGAAGGAACCACCATGAAAATATATCTGGTTCAGCATGGACAAAGTCTGGGAAAAGAAATAGATCCCCAGCAATCACTGAGTAAGCAAGGAGTAGCTGACATGGAGCATTTAGGGCATTTTCTGAGTCATAACAAAATAGAAATCGCTCGGATGTTTCACAGTGGCAAACGTAGAGCTGAGCAAACTGCGTCAATACTCACATCCAATTTGGCCTTCTCCGGGGAGATCGAATTTCATCAAGGGCTTGCGCCTCTAGATGATGTGAACCCCGTAGCAACTGAAATAAATCAGCAACACCACAATATCATGCTTGTGGGGCATATGCCTTTCATGAGCAAATTGGTAGGCAAACTTGTTGTTAACGATGAAGACAGAGCGCTAGTTGCTTTTGTTCCGGGAACTATCACCTGCCTTGAGCGAATGGATGAAGATAAATGGATTATCAATTGGATTAAACGCCCAGATATATAGAGAATTTGATGTTGCAAGCAAGCTAATGGATTATTGAATAAATCATTTTTAATCGCAAGGAGGTCTCATCTATGTACAAACAAATTATGGTCGCTGTGGATGATACTAAAGCCTCGACTTTGGCGTTAAAGGAGGCCATTAAACTTGCAAAAAATCAAAACTCCAAACTTCGCGTGATTCACATAATTGATACTTTGTATGAAGGTGATGTCGATCGCGAATCATTTGTTGAGTTAACCAGAAAACAAGGACAGGAAGTTTTAAATTCAATGAAAAAAATACTGAGTCGTGCAAAAGTAGAGTTTGAAATGAAACTTTCTGAATTAATCCCTTCTAAGGCTCAAATTGCAGAAAAACTCGTTGATGAAGCAACAAGCTTTTCTGCTGACTTAATTGTTATTGGGACGCATGGTCGTCGCGGAATCCATCATATATTGACAGGAAGTGTAGCCGAGGAGGTCATTCGAATTTCCAAAACCCCTGTATTGCTAATTAGAGGTTAAAAAATAAAGATTTAGTATCAATTAAAAATTACTCTTGATTTGATAAATTCACTTTATTCTGCTTCACTTAATTCATTCGAATTCACTCTTCAAACCACTGTTGGGAGAAACTGCTGTCTCCTGCGGTAAATCAAGGCTCCTATTAATAAAATCTTAATAATCTTATGCTATAAATTACTAGCCGTTAAATACACATATTGATATAAATATGCCCAAACCATACTCCAAGCAGCGTATAAATTTCGATTTGTTGACTGATCAGGATCTGCCTCGCTATGAGTATCATCGAACTTTACGTCAGGCAATTGATTTATCTGCTACGAGCTATTCACAACAACGAACGAGTGATGGGGTGATTTATCAATGGGATAATATCGCACCAGAAATCGCACTGGTAATTCTTCAAGATGCTCAAAAACAAAAAATTAATATCCAAGACGAAGTGATTCAAGGCATGGGAATTGAGGCGTTTAATGAGGCACGGCTGCAACGAGCGATAGAAAAATTAAAAAACAATCCCAATTACTCTTTATTTATTCAAAAATTAGCCTTACATAGTACTGGGAACAAATTTACAGAGCTTACTCTAGAGCATTTAAAATCGGCAGGAATTGTCAGCCTCGAGCAATTCGATGAAGTATTTACTAAATTTTTATACACACAAAAAAAATTAACCAAGAGCTTTCCTAATTTCAAAAAAATAACTGAGGAAGATGATTTTTATCAATTCATTACTTTTATTGCAAATGAACCGTTGTATGAATCGTTCCTTTTGGCATTTACCCAATATCTTGCCGCCGAATTTAATCAAAATAGAGAAAAAAATAATCAGGTTGTAGTTCCTGAAGAAATGGATAGCAAAACTCTCTTAAAATTTTTCCAGTCCATTAGTTATGATTTCAGTTTCCAATTTCCAAAATCCAGCCCCCTACAAAAAAATACCTTGTACCTTGAATTACTTCATGACAAGCTCAACTATGCGGTCATTGATCTCTCTGGGAATGAGATTTACGCCACAATCAATTTGAATGAACTTGATTTTACCCTAGACGAAAAAACTACCGAAGAAGAGTTAAGAAGTCATTTACCTGAACTGTTGAAAATCACCTCGCAAAGAGGTCACACTGGGGACATCGCCCTTAATAGCACTGCAGCGTTAAGAGATAAGGGAATTGATTTTTTAGAAAGCGATGTGGGTACGAGTTTATTTTTATCCCATTTACCCGCAGTCGATCTCGTCAAAGACGAAGGATATCAATTTATTCTGTATCAGTGGTTAAATCAGGGAAATTTGAAGCGTTTAAACGAGCTATTGGTTTTGGGGGCTTGCCAACGTTATAACCAGGAACTTGACACCTGGATAAAAGAGATGAAAGCTCCCACTGAAATAAATGAGGAATTCCAACACGAGATTGATGCCGTCGGTGACTTAATGAAAGAAATCACTGCAATAATCGCGACTCTTGATGATGATCCGCATGCACAAGATAAAGAATTAGATAATAAAATCACTTCACTGCTCCTCCATTTAAAAGCCCTAAAACAATTCTACAGCAACACCCCCTTTTTAAATCCTGGAGATACATTACCCTCCACAACAGGTCATTTTGAGCAGTTCATCAAAAAAATTCTATTCAACTCATCTGGTGATAAATTAATTCAATACATGCCAGACAGTCACGAGAAAGACCGAACCTGGAAATTAAATTTGGTGAGTCTAGTTAGTGGATTAGTGAACAACAGAAATTTTGTTTCGGTTCGTGATGTAAAGAATAAAAACGAACAGTCATTTTTAACCGATGAATCAGGATTCGTTGTAAACCCTTCTATTGTTTTTAGAGAACAACTAAAACAGAGGCTTACAGCCTATCTCAAAAACGATGTTCATCATTATCATACCGTACAGAGCTATCAAAATGATAAATTAAATATGACCCCAGCACCTGTTGTTTTTAGAGGTGGACATTTTACTGACTCTGTAGGTGAAACAATACAGTTTGCAAAAAAAATGACGCGAACTGGTGAGTATTCTGCGGACAGTCATTTATTAGCTGGGCAAGAAAATAATGTTAAAAAGCACGAAATTCGCTCCGGAACAGCATCTACCTTAGCCGCTACTGGGGTTGATGGAACACGTTCTGTTACGGACAAATTTGATGTGGCAATCAAATTTGGTGGAATGAACGAGGTAAAGATTCTCTATATCGTTCGGGGTAAGGAATCATTTCATTCACACCCTTTTGCAGAAATTGTAGGCAAAACAAAATTGGGTGAAATAGCTTATACCCACCTGAACCCTCATGATTATATCATGACCATCCTTTATAACCGCCATAATGAAATTCTTGATGTAATCCCTGGAAATTTGAGCGGGGAAATTCAGGGGGTAAGTGAATTTACCAGAGAAGTCATTACCTCAGGCATTGAGTTTTATAATAAAAAACAAGATCACTCGTTGACTTCCAAACCTGTAGTGAAGCTCCCCTCTTCCGGTCAAAAACAGATGGCAACACTTCATTTGCCTGAAAAGAAACCCTTAATTGATATTCTTCACGCTCATAAAACAGAATTAACTCCCGCAGTTGTCACACAGTCTGCTGAAAAAAAATTAGACAGCATCAGAATCACCCGAGGCATTCATCAAGGCCATAAAATGCTGTCATTAGAAACCCTACGCTCGGAAGCAGAGGCCATGGAGCCAAGCAGCGAAAAATTAGATCTTCCAGAGGGAACATTCAAATTAGTTCCTGGAAGATTAAGTGAGGTACGAGAGGCAGCAGTAGCTCATTTCAACCTGCGGCATGTTTTAACGCTTAAAGATTTTAACCGATGGAGTATTCAAGAAAGACAATTGCAGGAAACTTATAATCGTATTTTACAGCCTAATTTTATGGAAGGTGATATCCAAGAGCAATTAACACATGCCAATATAGCTCATGAAGAATGGTTAACTGATGTACTGGTGCCCAAATTGCAAACGGCGTTAATGCTTCATATCGCAGCACGCTTAATAACCGATTATCGAGTTGACACTGAAGAGGTGAATGAGCTCGCTCAAAAATTATTCCATGATATCCTGGGATTACAAGAGAGCGGTTTGAAACTAATGACTTTTTGGTCAAAAATTCATGAGTCCCTGAATAAAGAAGAAGTACATCGCTCTTGTATGCAAAGAGCGCATGAGCGGATGGAGCAATTGTACCCCTCCTTGAGCAAAGACAGTAGCGAGTATGTCTTCAAATTTAACTCATGCTTGGTGATGGAGCAGAATAAAATCCAAAGACAATTAGTCAACAAAACGATGTCCGAGTTTTTGGATAAAAATCTGGATGCTTTTGCTCAAAAATATAAACTGGAGAAAAAAACTGCTTATCCATTCGCTGATAATCATGATTTTGTTTTTTTAGGTCCAGCAGCAAGTGGTAAGAGCACCATTTCCAGTCAATATATTAAAAAAGAAGAACGAAAAGATTATGTTTCTTTGGCCACCGATGATTATCGAGGCATTTATTTGCCATTTACAGAAGAATTTGAAAAACGAGAAACTGATCAAGCATTTATTCGCACCCAAGACAGCGCCTATTTAATCAGTGAGCTTGTTGAAGAACGAATGCATGCCCAGAGGGATAAAAGGCCTAATGTAATCATTGATGGGGTGACCTACAAACCATCCCAAAAAGCTTTGGTCGAAAAAAATAATAATTCTATTGTAGTCTGTGCTTGTTTGGATGATATGTCCCAAGTGGTTAAGCGTTGCTATGATAGAGCAAGACAAGAGGAAAGTGGATCAGCAGATAAAGGACGATATGTCAATACCACCAGCTTACTCCACATGCATAAAACGGCAAGCCTCAACTTATTAGTTCATTGTGCACCGAATACAAAAATAGATTTTTACAATACGAATGTGCCACGAGGTGTCACTCCTCCTTTAATTGCAAGGGTCGATACTCATGGAGAAAAAACACTCACAATTAATCATAACAAAGGCTCCTTAATGTATTTAGCTTCTTTTTTCAATAAAGCGCGCGTCAATGTAGGGGCTAAAAGTGATCAACATCTCTTTTTAGAAAAATTAAAACAACCCGAATTCCAAATCGATTCATTATTCTCAGTAATGGAGTATGGATTTAAAATTGTGTTGCTAGGCGAGAAGAACAGTACCTGTTTAACCATTGGCAAGAACGGCGATGGAGTAATTATGGAGATTCTCGATCCAGAACAGGTGAAAAGTAAAATTCAGGAAAATCAAGCTGAAAAACCTCTACTACAAATGCTTTTATTGTACGGGCACCTGGGTAGTTTGAAGGCAGTTCAAAAGGAATGTTTGATGCATGAAGATATTGATTTAATTGTAGAACAAATAATTGATACCCGATCTCAAACAAAAAAAACCGCTGAAAGCAACGGGGGATTGTCCCTTTAAAAAACATTTTGCATCTACAATGTATAGAATATGAAAATAATAGATGTAATCCATTACTCAATCGAAAGGAAGATACAATGAAGCACTTATTAAAAAAAATTGAGCGAGAGAAAAATAAAATAGAACATTTTATTGATTGGATGCGTGATTTTTTTTCGAAAACTCAAAATGAATCTGAGAGAAAAAATCGTCTTGAAGTATTTGATACTTTATTGCTTTTAGCAACCTATGCTCAAGCCGAAGAACTCGAAAAGGAGTTTCAAAGTGTATTACCGCATAATGAACGAGGAGAGGCAATGAATTATTTATGCCAGGAACTTCGAGAAATCAATGGCTTTTGTCAAGGCTCATTGAGCGATGAGCACGACGTATATAAAGATTTATTCTCTGAAATCAAGTTTCCTACTGCAGAAAAAAAACAAGAAGTGCGCAATCTTTTAAGTACCACGATTACTGAATTAATTTTTGAAAAAACCAATACCATGTCAAACCGTTTAGGGGCATCAAAATAGTACCTCACTCTTCTTTTCTCTCATCTCTTTAAATAAAATGATGTTCCAATTTTCTTATGATAAGTAGCTGTTTCGATGTATAAAAATTTACGTTTGAATCCTAAAACCAGATGGTATATGATGGCGTTTTGTTGTTTCTGTATTTTTTGAAAACAGCGTTATTATCAACGGTAGCCATTGTTTCTCAGGAGGGTTATTCTGAGTACTTTTTTTAATGCAACACGCATCGCAGCCTACGCGATTTACGCTGAGCTCAAACTTTACCCTTATTATAATTTTGGCTTTCATCTCGATGCGATCACCAGTTTTTTTTGTCATATACTGCGAGCACTATATGATTTAAGTGCATTTCTATTACGCGTGTTAATTACCCCATTTTATCTTTTGAATCCTTTTTCTTGGCCCAGTATACCAGGTCATACCTTGAATCTTATCGATGATTTGGTGGGTTTTGCGCTCAGTGCGGTCAGTATTACCCTTCACCCTGTTATTTTTGTTCTCCGTACCTTAAGTTCTATGATTCGAGGCTATGATGAAGGAACAGATTACGATTGGGGTGGGGATAACGAAGAAGAGGATCTAGCAGCGGCAATGACCATTTGCTAGAACTCATGCACAACATGATACTCATTTATGATGAGCATGCCCGAAAATTCATTGTAATCCTAAATAAAATAGCGCCCGCTTTTGCGGGCATACGTTCACAAGCTACTGCTGCACCACCTGTGCAAATGATCCTGTTTTGAGAAAGCTCATAATCAATTGTCTGGTTTTCGCATTATTCATAATAAATGTATGATTGGAGTTAACAATAATTGGATCCTTTTGTCCTTGTAAACGAGCTGATTCAGGAGGAACTTTCGCATCATAGCGCCCTGCTATAATTCCAATTTTAATGTTTGGCACGGGGACGCGATGTACATACGATGTTTGCTCAGAACTCAGTTCAGCCAGGGGTTTTATTGGGGAAGTAAACATAGGAAATATTTTGGAAGACAATTGTGCCAGTTTTGAGCCTTGATTTGGGGGAGCCAGCATGATGAGACAACCGATTTGTTTTAATTGTTCTTGCGACCAAGTAGATAATGCCTGACGAGTAATAATTCCACCAAGACTATGCGTTATAAAACTAACCTTTACCCCTGGGTTTTTTTCTAATAAATTTTTAATAAATTGATTTAAAATAATTCCGTGCTCTTGAATACTGTATTTTGGAGATGGATAACTGTAGGAATAAACCTCATAGCCTTGTCTTTTCAAATAATTTTTCAATGGCCACATGCTAAGGGATGTGCGCATCAAACCATGAATTAGCACGATGATTTCCCGATTAGGTGCCGGTTTAACTTGTGCTGCCGAAGGCACTGCATGAAGGGGCTTGCTGGTATTGGGTAATGCATATGCTTGAACCATACCGATCATTCCAATGAGCATCATGAAAATGTATCGCACAAATAGGTTGTTTTTAAAAATGGTGGTGGTAGCCATTATTTCCCTTTCTTTAATTTAATAGGGTTCTGCCCCAATTATCCCTTATGATTTTAAGTGAATTAATATAGCAGGTTCAAAAAACTTTCCAATTAGGATAAGTAAGTATTCATTTATAAATCAACTTCCTCGACGGATTATCCTTTTCCCCTGCTAATTTTGTGGATTTATTGTGCATATTATGGTACATGATAACAGTTCACTGTAACGTGAATAAATCATTTTAGAGTTCTAGGTGTATTAAAGAGTATCATTGTTCGATTCAATTAAATCCAAACCGACGAGGAGTTTACTATGTTGAAAAAAGTGATTGTAGCTACACTGTCTATTATCAATTTCTCTGTTTTTCTTCCTGCCTATGCCAATGAAGATCTGAGCTGTAAAGTTGAGGTTGCTGTTGCTACCCCACCAGTGCAATTTGATCAAAATGTAGCATTTAATGTGACTAATGAATTCGGACTCAGCAAATCACTTACCCTGCTCGGAGGCAAAGCACCTCAATTTATCGATAAACTACCTTGTTCTCCTGCGCCTGTAACCATCAGTGCCACCTTATACTCAACTCCAACTCATTCTTTGTTACATGGACCGATCATTGGTCAATGTGTTTTAAAAGCGGGACCAGTCATGTTAAATGGTTCAGATAACAGTGTTTCTGTAGTCTTTCCTTATGATTTTAATTGCAATTAAGGTAGAGAATTTTCCTTCTCCCTTGTTCTCGTCATTCCGAAGAAAGAGAGAGCCCTATACTCGTGTCACGATCAGCAGAGCTCTCTTTGGTTCGATGATTGATGGCAGCTGATGAGCCCTCACCCTACCCCTCTTCCACTAGTAGGAGAGGGGACTTTCATTTAGGGCAAGAGTTAAGAATTTATAATGTGTCATCATCTCTCTTACAACGCATTCCCCAACGTGATCCTACACAAGTAAAAATAGCCCCTAAGAAAAAGAGCGTGAACATAATAAATGCCCCTGAGGTCAAATTAGCGGGAGTCACATTAACCTCTACCACCGCTTCATTTTGACCATTTTTCATTGCAGAAGAAATTTTGGTAGTACCCATCGGAGTTGAAATTTGATTTACTGTAACTGGAACTGCGACGACAGTACGGGAGATAGAATTGGTATAGGTTGCTACGGATTGGCTTAAAAGTCCTATCAATACAGCACCTAAAATTAATGCCATAACCCAGGTAATAAAGCCATAAATCATTCCCAAATTACGTTCAGGACAATACAAGCGGCCCAAATAACCAGCAGTATATCCGGCAACAAGCGAAGAAATAACAACACCTATGATAATTCCCAACATTCCGCCAACGACGACTATAACTGAGCCATTACTCATAGTTTTAAAGGCACTTAGTCCTATAGCAATTCCGAAGAGATTCAATAAAAAACTGAGACCTAATGCAGTTAATGCGCCAGCAACAACTGCTGTCCAAGAAATGCGTTTATTAGGGTGTATGTGGCAATGTTCTCGAACCGATGAATTTTCACTTACCATTTGAATCTCCTTATTTCATGATGAATATGCGGTTGGGGGAATTATATTTGAAGTTTGCTCTTTCGGCTGTTGCTTCAACTTATATGAATTTTATAGGCTCAGTTTGCATTTCTACCCTCTTGACCAAACGGAACCCTAGTACGGGTAATTATTTTTACTAAAAAATTAACCCATATATTTATATTTTTCAAGAGCATACCCTCTCTGCTTGAGAGAGGTAAGCGCTTAACCTCATCTACCGCTCGGCGATTTGATCTATATTTCGGGCAATATTTTTTGCGATAGCGCTTAAGGGTAAATCGTTATCTTCCTTACCAAAAGGTTCTTCCAAGTCCTCCGATAAAATTTCCAAACCCAATAAAATATATACAATCATCACCATCATCGGGATAATCATAAATCCGAATGTATCTACCCAACCAAAGGGGAACATAATCGCATAAAAAAGTAATGCTTGTTTTACAAAAAAGGCAAAGGCAGGCGGGACATGGGTATTTGCGATTCGTTCACAGCCCCCAGCCATATCAATCAAATTGGCCAAATGATTGTCCAAAACCAGATATTGTTCCAGTGTTAATTTATTTTCTTGGCGTAGCTGATTCAACATACGATACATTTTTTTAGTGACTAATAGGACCGGTTGCTTTCCCTCAAATTCATGAATGCACAAAGAAAGCAACTCGGTTTGAACCTCACTACTGTCTTTTCGTAAATGGGCTTTAATAATAGCCGGTAATTTTTTCAACAACTCATAAAACTCAGGATATTCCTGCAAACCCAGATAAGTATCGAATTTTAGACCTAAATTTCGACAATTATTTACAATTGAACCCCATAAAACTCTTCCCTCCCACCACCGTGAATAACTGGTGTTCACTCGAAAACCAATGACTATAGTCAGGATGAAGCTAAAAATCAGATGAAATTGGCCTAAATTATAACGAGTGGCATTTTCAAAAAAATAAGCAATTATTACCGCATAGATAACGATAATGATGGTTATGGGTAATAATTTTCGAAAAACTTTTTCGTTATAAAACAAGAAAAGATGAGGAATCCAGGTTAAAAGATTATATGTTCTCAGTTTCATCAATGCTTCCCTACCTAAAAAATACAGTGTAACGTGACTGTTATCTCGAAGCAAAGTCTTAGATCGTGACATGAATTATTAAAAGAGTTTAATATGCTCATCCGATTTAAATAAAAGGATGTATCATTATGTTGACTTATATTACTCAACTCTTAAGCAGTGGGCTTGAAGGATTTGATGAAACGTTTAAAGACACTCCAGCCCATCAGATCGTTTTTGCTACCGCAGCGCTTTTTCTTCTCTGGCAACACTACCCCGCAATAGCTCAAGCTTATCGTTCCCGAAATAATACAACTTACAAACAAAGTGTGATTGATGTCGCCTATAGTTTGGGGAAAAATTTACCTCAAGTAAAAGCCTATCTCGATAAAGAATTGAACAAGGACCTCCAAAGCACCAAAGACAAATTAAAGGAATTACGCGCTCAGATGTCGCTACAAGATAAAATTCCTGAAGAAAGCACTTCGCCAGGCCTCATTTTAAAAGAATTTGGCATCAACCCCGAGGAATGTCTTTTTAATTTTGCAGGCGTAACAGATAACGATACAGCACGACAATTTACGGTCCAACAGGGAGATGGTCAGGATTCAGGTGCACTTTATGCAGTTCATCCTAAAGAACTTAAAGAATTACTCAAGGAAGTATATGACAAAACTGCTTTAACCAATCCATTGCATGACAAATGGCCTCGCATTATTGCCATGCAGGCTGAAATTATCCGCTGGTGCCAGGATTTATTTGGTGGTTCTAAAGAGGGTTATGGGCTCATTACTCATGGCGGTTCGACAAGCATTATTGAAGCAATGGCTGCTTATGTCATTCACGCCAGAGCCAAGGGAGTGAAACAACCTGAGATCGTAGTACCTGAAACCGCCCATGCCGCTTTTAAAAAAGCAGCCGATTTGACCGGAGCCCGACTCATTACAGTTCCAGTCGATCCTAAAACCGGCGCAGTTACCGCAAATGAAATGAGAAAATACATTTCCAGCAATACGGCCGTACTAGTTGGCTCAGCACCATCCTTTATGAATGGAATTAATGATCCTATCGAAGAATTAGGACAATTAGCTCAAGAAAAAGGGGTTCCATTCCACGTCGATGCGTGCTTAGGCGGATTTTTAACTGCATTTCTAGATACTTCAAAAAAGCCTATGGATTTTCGCGTTAAAGGGGTAACCTCCATTTCAGCAGACTTGCATAAGTATGGTTGCTGTCCGAAAGGAACCTCTGTATGTCTATTTAGCGAAGACTCTCCAGCTTTATCCGTATACGCTGCCTTGAACTGGTCTGGCGGGCTTTATACTACTCCGGGTATTTTAGATGGCTCAACCAGTGGTGCCCGCGTTGCAGAAATATATGCCACATTGTCCTACTACGGCCGTCAAAAGTATCAGGAAATTTCTGAAAATATTGTAGCCCTGCGCCAACGACTGCAAAATAAAATTGAAGAATTATACACACCTAATGAATTAGGAATGCGAGACGTCACTATTTTTGGAAATCCTCAATGGTCCATATTGGGTTTCCGTAGTGATACATTAAATCCCCATTTTATTGCAGATGAGTTAGAAAAGCGGGGTTGGAAACTTAATCTATTACAAAAACCCGATGGTTTTCATTTATGTTTAACCCATGTGCATACATTGGTTGAGCACTTTGAGGAGAAATTTATTAGCGATCTTGGTGAGGCCATAACTGCGGTAAAACAATATCCTGCTGACAAAAAACCTACCGGAAATGTTAAAGTTTATGGCACCATCGGAATGCTACCCACCGCCGTACAAGAAATGGTATGCAGGCAATATCAAAGAGCTCGCCTTTATTATGAAGCGACTTGTACTAAATTAGGATTTTTTGCCTCCAGCAGTAAACAAGAAATTAAAGAGGATGGGCAGGAAGTTAAGAACGAGCTCGTTTTATAATTAGTGTTTGGGATAAATGGAGGAGTCCCTCATCCGCCCTAGCGGGCACCTTCTCCCCTATGGGGAGAAAGGATTCAAAAATAGTTTCCCCTCTCCCAGCGATGGGAGAGGGGCTATGGGTGAGGGTTATCTTATGCCCATTGTCTGATTTGATTTTCCACTTCCAACGATAATGCTCGGTGAGCCATATCAGTAGGATGAACTGAATCAGCAAAAAGATAATTGTTTGAGGTTTGCTGACATAAAATAGCCAATGGAGCAGTACAAACTGGATCAGTAACATTCTGAAATAAGAAAGATACACCACTTACGACTGTTGGCTCCCCTGCTTCTGCATTCAGGATTAGATTATCCAAAGCCATATAAGTATCAAAATATAAAATCTTGACTTCATGACGCTTATAACGCTTCACAATTGCACCGAGCTTTTGATTTAACAGTGAATCAAACATATAGCTGAGATTTTTTATATTTCCAGGAAGCGATGGATCCCCTATGGTTACGGCCAGTCGAGTGATAAATGGGGTCACACCGATGTTAGGCAAAGATAGGACTACAATTCTCTTTGCGCCCCTTGCGGCAAGTGCTTCAACCTGTTGGACAATCTGGGTTGTGGTCACGTCGATCAACTGCATAAACGCAATTGGATTCAGTTGTGACGAAATACCAAAAAGCATGTCATTTGCGCCGGACCAAATGAAGTACATTGCTTTGGGATCCAGTACTTTTGGTGCAGTAGATAAATAATTTTGAACTTGTCGTTGAACGGATGGCGCCCAATAAAAATTAATGCCAGGCTCCGCTACAGTTCTAGCTCCGCCACACGCATAATTAAACCCATTAAGCGGCACGACTGGTGGTGCTGGAGGACGGGTTGGATCAACATAGATAGGCGTTGTATTGTTGGTCATCTTATCATCAGCTGATGGGAATAAGGTGCCAGGAGGAAGAAGAGGAACACCTAAGATATCATGCGCAATATACTGAGACCAGGTATAGCCATCAAAGGTTGTGAAGGTAGGCGCTTTATCAGGAATCCCATTTATAAGTGTAAACGTATTATTGAAGCCACTGTCCGTTAAACTATCACCAAAAAACACCATTTGGCTAATTTCACTGAATGGAACTGCCTGCGCGATATTGGGTAAAGTACAGCATAACGAAAACATACCAACCAATATCATCAATTGCGTTTTGGCATGTAATATCATTTTTCTAATTTTGGCTAACATTAAATTATCTCCTTATATGGCCTTAGCAACTGTAACGTAGTCCCAGTGATACAATATTATTGGTTCCTTTATAATCAGCACTAACCTGATTAATTTCTAATGGTGCGACCAAGCCAGGAACACCTTCATTAACCTGAGTGATGTTCACAGATTGCTTATGAATAAAAATGTGCGAATAGGCTCCATCTATGGAGAAATGGTCGTTTACCAAATAACTCAATCCAAAGTTTAACCAATATTGATCGGAGTCAGGAATGAGCGGCGTACGGTTTTGAGAATCTATCGGCGACTGATCCCATGCAAATCCGCCACGTAGTGTCAAAGCAGAGTTGTAACGATAATCAGCACCTAACGATCCGAAAAAGGTATTGTGCCATTTCATTGGAACAACATAAACAGTCTCAAAAGCATCTGGGGTTGAAACAACAATATCACCCAAATAATCCCAGAAGTTCACTTGTGCTGTTGCTTTCAGCGTCCACTCATTGATATCACGAGCAAGACCAATGGTTAATACACCAGGAGTTCTCAGCGTATTGCTCACAGAGGTTTCATTATTAAACAAAAAAGTCGTTGCAGGCGAAGGAACTATATCACCAATAATCGTATATTGTTCGCCATGACCACTCAGTCTGGTAGAAATTTCTGAACGATAGCTCAATCCGATACGAGTAAATTGGTCCATCTGATATAAGGCACCCACGGTATAGCCATAACCCCAGCCATCACTCTTTAAATGAGTTGGTTCTGTGGCTGCAATTAACGCATCAATGGGAGGAACTCCAGTGTTAATTCCATCAAAGTGAGAAAAAATTGTTTTTAAATACTGAGCTTGAAAACCAGCGCCCACAGACAGTTTTTCATTAAGTTGGTAGGACAGAGAAGGATTAATATCAACAGAGTTAATCTCGGTCTTGACCGATGCATAGCGTAAAACGGAGTCTTCCGAATATTTGTTATAGAGGTAGAATGGTTCAACAACTGCTAAACCCAAGGTTAACTTATCCATAGGAGTTCGCCAACCAACATAACCTTGAGGAATAAACACCGCATTACTGATGTTATGCTCTGATGCATCCCCTTGTACGCGACCAACAATGCTTGATGGTGGCGTGCCCGGGACATTAAACGTATGAGTAGCTGCTCCATCATACATGCTAATTTCAGGAATAAATTCGCTCGCTCCAACATATATCTGGTTTTTCTGTAATGTAGATAATGTTGCAGGGTTGTTAAATAATGCAGAAACATCATTATTAGCCGCAGCAGAACCGGCCATTGCCGAACCTTGCAGGCTGGGGCTAGTCTCATTTAACTGAAAGCCACCTGCAAATACCGGCAAGCCAACAAAAAATTGACCCATTACAAGAGCAACCGCAAATTCCTTATTTAATAAACGTGAATTACTCACCTTAGACTCCTTTCTTCATTTCAGTGCGCTTCGTTTTTAAAACTCAGCAATTACCTTGTCAGATTTATGCAAAAAGTTCAAATTTATTTTTATTTTTCTTGAGCAGTTTTTTGTGGTAAGGGGCATCAATAACCCTGGATTGCTCACTGTCTTTAGTCCGGTTACTATAGATAGAATGTAACAATCTAAAGGACTGGATTGATGAGTGACTTTTTCCAAACTCCCCCTCGTTTGGGTAATCAATATGATGAAGATCGGGTTTTAAAAACATATTTAGAATGGAAGCTTCCTCCCTCCATGCTGACCGAAATTCAACCTGAATTGCATCACCTCGGCCAACGAGTCGTTGAAGATATTCATAAATTAGGACAAGAAGCGGAAGCAAATCCACCTCGACATATACCCTATGATCCATGGGGAAAGCGCATTGATCACATAGAGGTTTCTCAAGCATGGAAAGAACTCGATCGAATTTCGGCGGAAGAAAAATTAATTGCCATAGGTTATGAGCGCCAGCATGGCGCTTTATCGCGTATACATCAATTTGCCAAATTGTATTTATTTCATCCTTCATCAGCAATTTATACCTGTCCTCTCGCCATGACCGATGGTGCCGCGCGGGCATTGGAACTGTATGCTGATGAATCTTTGAAAAAACACGCGCTTTCCCATTTAATTTCTGCAGATCCCAACTACTTCTGGACTTCCGGTCAATGGATGACTGAACGTACAGGAGGCTCTGATGTCAGTGGCACATCAACCATTGCCAGACCAGATGGCAACCGATTTCGTCTTAGCGGAGTCAAATGGTTTACTTCTGCCACCACGTCCCAAATCGCCATGACCCTTGCCCGTATTGAAGGCGATCCTGAGGGAAGTAAAGGTTTAAGTTTGTTTTACGTAGAGCTTAGGGATCAAATGGGTAGACTGAATGGAATTCGCATCAATCGCTTAAAAGACAAGTTGGGTACTCGTGCCCTACCTACTGCAGAATTAACTCTGGATAATGCGCCTGCCTTATTGGTAGGTACAGCGGGTGATGGCGTTAAAAAAATTTCATCTTTATTTAATATTACCCGCATTTACAATGCCTGTTGTGCCGTTGGTTATATGAGACGCGCTATCGCACTGGCCCGTGATTATGCAACAAAACGTGTCGCATTTGGCCACACCTTGTCAAAGCATGTGCTCCATCTAGAAACATTGGCGAATATGCAACTGGAATTTACTGCATCGTTCCATCTGGTGTTTCATGCCATTGAACTATTGGGAAAAGACGAGTTAGGTGAAGCAACAAAAGCCGAACAGGCTGTGTTGAGGCTTTTGACCCCTCTTGCAAAACTGTATACAGCAAAACAGGCAATCGCACTGACGAGCGAAGCCTTGGAAGCTTTTGGTGGAGCCGGTTATATCGAAGATACTGGTCTACCTCAATTACTCAGAAATGCGCAAGTACTCTCTATCTGGGAAGGAACAACGAACATTCTCAGTCTTGATGCCTTGCGCGCGATACATAAAGAGAATGCAGCAGAATTTTTTCTTGACGACATGCAACAACGACTGAGTCATATCGATCATAAGGAGCTGATACAGTCTAAAGTGAACACCCAGCACACCGCACAAAAAATAAAAAACTACATCCATTCTATGCCTAAGATGAGTATTGAAGCACAACAAACTGGTGCACGACAACTTGCGTATGCATTAACACAAACTTATGCAGCCAGCCTGTTGTTGGAACATGCTCAATGGTCTTTGCAAAACAATAAGGATACTTTACCTACAATTACAGCGGTTCGCTGGTGTGAAAAAAATCTATCTGAACTGATTTCATTTTCGGAAAACTACAACAAAGAATCACAATTACTGGCGATGGATTACAATGACTTCCACTAGAGCAGCTGCTCTTTACTCTCAGATAACTCAATCAAGCAGGTTGGAGAGCAAGCTTATGACCTTGTCTCCTATCAACAAAAAAGTGGGCCATTAGAAGGAAGTAGAAATCAAGTCGTCATGCATCATGGTGCTGCTTATTTAATCTGAATAAACAAATTCAGGCTATTTGGGCAAAAGATATTTCAGGCAACATTAAAAAAGCGGATCAACAATCGTCTCAAATAAGGGATAAAACCGCGTCTATTTACATTAGCAACAGCAGTTTTTTTTAGACTGGAATGATAACTAAAACACAACCTGGACTGTGCTTTTTTATTACAAAAAAAATTCTTGCATTAAATCTTAAAGCTCTTTATTGTTTAACCCCCAATCACTAATCGAATGAAAATTAAGGGAATTTATGAAAAAAGTAGGACTATTAGTTGGTTTCTTGTTTTTCTTAAATAACGGCTTTGCCAAAACGCCCATTATTGCCCCCCAACCAACTTCTTGTATTACAGGCAGCTTCAGCTCAACTGGTACAAGTAGCTGGCAAACTGTTTCATTGAAAATAACCAACAATTGCAGTCAAACTGTTGATTTTCAAAACTCGACCATTACTTTTTCTAATGGCAGCAATCTGAATACCTCTTTTTGGGGAAATTTTTCTCCCTTATCTTATCCAGTCAATACATTGCAAATTACGTCACAACCTCAAAGCGGTACCTATTTATCCTCGCTCTCATTACAATTTCCCACCTATCAAGGAGCCAACAGTAAACTTCCAAAAGGAAGTTCTTTTACCATTATTTACGGGGAACCAACCGCAGATTACATAGCCAATAGCGTCTCTGTTTATTTAAATTCTCCAGTATCTACAGGCAATATCAATTTAATTAACGCTACAGCAAAACCCGCCAATGTAGCTCAAACTTATGCACTGGTTAATTTAACTTTAAATGGTCAAACAGTGAGCGCACAGGTTCCTTGGTCTGGACAACAACAGATATCTGGCCTCGCTGCCGGAACTTATACCGTTTCGCCTACGAATGTAACGGATAGTAATGGAGTCGTGTATCAAGGGGTAGCAAATCCTGCAAGCTTAACCGTTTCAGCAGGCACTACTGTTTCTTCCACAATTAACTATGCTGCAATGCAAACAATAGGAAACATCAACATCAATTTAACTGCACTGCCTTCCCAATTATCGGGTTATACAGGCAATCCAACTGTGACCTTAACCCGCATGGACACTCAAAGTGCAACCAATGCTCAAGTGAGTTGGAACACAATTAACGTAATCAGCCAGTTATCCAATGGGATCAGCTATGCTTTCTCTACTCCAGTAATCACCTATAATGGATACAACTGTACTCCGACCTTTACACCAACATCAGCTGTTGCTGCAGTGACTGCTCCCACAGTGCAACTCACTTATAATTGCGTTCAAATAGCCCAAGACAGTATTCCCGTAACCATAACAGGAGCACCTTCGTCTCTTTCCTCCATTAATGTAACCTTTACTCCGAGCGGCAATGGTACTCCAGTGAATGAAACCATTTCATTAAGCAACGGAACTGGAACAGCTCAAGTAAACTTAACCGATGGGATGGTTTACACTGTAAGCGCAACATCAATAAATGGTTATGCAGTCACTTATGCTCCCCAACCTTTAACTGCATCATCCTCTGCTACTGAAACCATTACTTATACTCAAAACACAACTACCGGAGGCAGAATTATAGGTTACTTGCCTGGTTGGGAGACTCCACCATCTGCTACTGCTTTGGCCAATGCGGGTTATACTCACATCCTCGTAGCATTTGGAGTCTTTAGTACTACCAATCCTGGCCAAATCACCTCTGCATTCGATACCGTCTCAGCAAGTTACATTCAGTCCTTGCACAATGCGGGCATTAAAGTATTACTGTCCTTAGGTGGCGCATCATCGAGTATTGCGAATACTACGGTAGATTTTCATCAAGTATTATCAGCAGCCTCTTCACCGACAGTATTTGAACAAACGTTCATTAGTTCCTTAGAAAACCTACTCACTCAATACCATTTTGATGGATTTGATTTTGATATTGAAAGTGGATTAAATGCGAGTGGAACTTTTAGCAATCCTACAGGTGATATCGCTGTTTTAGCGAATATTATCAATACAATGCATGCGAATCATCCCAATTTGCTTCTTACTTTAGTACCACAAACTGCGAATATCGCCGCTACCTCAGGTTTTGATGCAACGTGGGGTAATTATGCCTCTTTGGTGATGCAAACCCATCAATCATTAGCATGGGTCGGTATTCAAATGTATAATGCGGGTTGTACGTATGGCATAGACCTGATTTGTTATGATCCGAACAATACCAGCAGTCCAAACGCTTCTGTGGCTATGGCCACCGATTTACTTGAAAATTGGCCTGCGGTCACCAGTTCTGGACAGCAAACTGGGTTCCAACCTTACATAAGTTATCTAACCCCTTCTCAAGTGGTATTAGGTTATCCTGCACCTAATGCATCAGGACAAAGCGATGGCTCACCTGCAGCAGTTATTGGTACAATCAAACGAGCCATACAATGTTTACGTACTGGAGTTGCCGGCGCATCCAGTTGTGATACCTACATTCCACCACGGACTTATCCAGGATTTGGAGGAGTGTTTGACTGGGAAGTTATTCATGACGAAAGCAACAACTATCACTTTGCTACCAGCTTGGTTAACTGTGTAATTAATGGGAATTGTAATTAAATTAAATTTGACCATCTCCCTTGAAGGGAGGGCGATGGTGCCCATAAGGGCAGATGCGGGTAACTGACTAACCCCCTCACCCTTCTCCCACTCGTGGGAGAAGGGATTTTTTT
Organism: Legionella sp. PATHC035; assembly: GCF_026191115.1. NCBI lineage: Bacteria > Pseudomonadati > Pseudomonadota > Gammaproteobacteria > Legionellales > Legionellaceae > Legionella > Legionella sp. PATHC035. The sequence goes on from NZ_JAPHOT010000001.1 coordinate 899,046, forward strand.
TATTTCGAAGTAGCAAACTAGAGAATACACCATGGAAAATACCCAATTATTTTTAATCGCAATGGCCTTTTTGCTAGGTATCCGCCATGGTTTTGATTTGGATCATCTGGCAACCATAGATTCCGTCGCGCGAATAGTCAGTGGCCGTCGCACTCTAGCAAAATTTGTAGGATTTTTATTTTCCTTCGGACATGGTTTAGTGGTCATTTTAATCAGCTTAATTATTGGCAATGGGGTTAAGCCTGTACTCGTTCCCAAATGGCTCGATGGGCTTGGCAATGGTATATCCATTACCTTTTTATTGATTTTTGGATTACTCAATCTTTGGAATATTTTCCGAGATCCAGCCCAATCGCCTTTTCCAACCAGTTTCAAAAACTATTTCTCAAAAAAATTAATCGGCAGGCAGGCTAACCCTTTTATTATCGTATTGATTGGTGCCCTCTTTGCCCTGTCCTTTGATACCGTAAGTCAAGTGGTCTTATTTTCCCTTTCTGCTCGGGCGATGGCAGGATGGTTATTCTCAGGGATGCTTGGCCTCATTTTTATGTTTGGGATGATGGTTTCAGACGGATTGAATGGATTACTTGTTTCCACTTTAATCCAACGTGCCGATTCAGTATCTCTTTTACTTTCGCGTCTGGCCGGCTTTATGATTGCGTCATTTAGTCTGATTATTGGTATGATTAATTTTATCAAAATGTATCATTAGAGTCGTTCAATGCATGAATTGTGGGTATGTAAAAGTATTCTTGAAATTATTAAGCAAAAAGCAGCTGCAACACAGTGTACTCGTGTAAAAAAAATCATTTTAGAGATTGGCCAGCTTGCAGCAATTGAGAAAGACGCCCTGACTTTTGGTTTCAACGTGATTACAGAAGGAACCATCGCGGAGCATGCAGAACTTGATATCATCGAGATTCCAGGTGAAGCACTTTGCGAATCGTGTCAAAAA